>DATMCA010001788.1:0-2498 GCA_035559015.1 Umezawaea sp.
CTGCGACGGGACGACCGGCGCCAACAGGACGCTCAAGGACCTCGCCTGGGGGCTGGCGAGCCGGGGCGTCGCGGTGGTCCGGTTCGACAAGGTGACGCACACCCACACCGACGTCGTCGACGCGCCGGGGTTCACGATGTCGGACGAGTACGTGCCGCACGCGGTCTCGGCCGTCCGCCTGCTCCAGCGGGAGTCCACAGTGGATTCGACGCGGGTTTTCCTGCTGGGGCACAGCATGGGCGGCAAGGTCGCGCCACGGGTCGCGGCCGCCGAGCCGTCCGTGGGCGGGCTGGTGCTGCTGGCGGCGGACGCCCAGCCGATGCACCACGCCGCGGTCCGGGTGGTCCGCCACCTCGCCGCGTCGACCCCCGGCCCGAATGCCGACGCCGCCGTGGCGTCGATCGTCCGGCAGGCCGCGGTGGTGGACGGTCCGGAGTTGACGGCGGCGACCCCCGCGAGCGAACTGCCGTTCGGCCTGTCGGCGTCGTACTGGCTCGACCTGCGCGACTACGACCCCGTCGCGGCCGCGGTCGCGCTGGACAAGCCGATGCTCGTCGCGCAGGGCGGCCGTGACTACCAGGTGACCGTCGAGGACGACCTCGCGCGGTGGAGGGCGGGCCTGGCCCACCGGTCCGATGTGGACGTCCGCGTCTACGAGGCCGACAACCACCTGTTCTTCACGGGCACCGGTCCGTCCACACCGGCGGAGTACGAACCGGCGCAGCACGTGGACCCCGCTGTGATCGCCGACGTCGCCGCGTGGCTCGGGCCGCCTCGGAGGGGGTTCGGCCGGATCTTCCGTCACCTGGGTGGGTGATTTCCGAAGTCCTTGGTTTGGAACCCGTGCCGTTCGGGCATCTCTCCGTCGAGCAAGCTGAAAGCGACGGAGGATTCCGCTCGCTGCCGCCAGACGAAGGAGAATCTCCCGTGGGTATCTTGGGTTGGATCGTGCTCGGCCTCATCGCAGGCGCCATCGCGAAGGCCATCATGCCCGGCAAGGACCCCGGCGGCATCATCATCACGATGCTGATCGGCATCGTGGGCGCCGTCATCGGTGGCTTCGTCGGCAAGGCGCTGTTCGGCACCGACATCAGCACCTTCTTCAGCCTCAGCACGTGGCTGCTGGCCATCCTGGGCTCGCTGATCCTGCTGGGCATCTACCGGCTCGTGACGGGTCGGCGCGCACACGCCTGACCTCAACGCGAAACCGAACCCCCGGCGACGTTCCTGTCGCCGGGGGTTCGTCGTGCTCGGTCCTCATCGGAGTGAACGGAAGAACTCGGTGAGGTCGCGGGCGAGCAGTTCGGGTTCCTCGTGCGCGGCGAAGTGGCCGCCGCGGGGCATCGTCGTGTACCTGGTGACGTTGTAGACGCGCTCGGCCCAACTTCGGGGCGGCCGGGTGAGGTCCGCCGGGAACAGCGCGACGGCCGTGGGCACGTCCACCCGCTCGACCCGTCGCGTCAGGTGGCCGGCGTACTCGTAGTACGGCCGGAACGAGGTCGAGACGGTGTTGGTGAACCAGTACAGGGACGCCTGCGTCAGCAGGAAGTCGTCGCTGAACCGGGACGACAGGTCGCCGCCGCGGTCGCTCCACGCGCGGTACTTCTCGACCATCCACGCGAGCAGCCCGGTCGGCGAGTCGGCCAGGCCGTAGCTCAGGGTGAGCGGCCTGGTGCTCTGCTGGTGCTGGTACGCGCCCTCCTCCGCCGACCACGTCGCCACCGAGTCGAAGTGGGCCTGCTCCTCCGCGGTGAGGCTCGCGGTGTCGTACGCGGTCGGGCTCGCGACGGCCGTCAGGTGGATGCCGACCAGCGCCTCGGGGTGGGCTTCGGCGAGCCGGGACGTGATGCCCGCGCCCAGGTCCCCGCCGTGCGCGCCGTAGCGGGTGAACCCCAGTTCGTCGCGCATCAGCCGGTGCCAGAGCTCGTGCGTCTGCGGCGGATCCGTGAGCGAGGGCCGTTGCGGGGAGAAGCCGAAGCCGGGCAGCGACGGGACCACGACGGTGAACGCGTCCTCCGCGGCGCCGCCGTGCGCCGACGGGCTCGCGAGCCGCCGGGCGAGCCCGGTCAGTTCGAGGAACGAGCTGGGCCACCCGTTCGTCAGGACCACCGGCAGGGCGTCGGGGTGCTCGCCGTCGAACCGCAGGTAGTGCACCGGTGTCCCGGCGACGTCCGCGAAGTGGTGGGGGAGCGCGTTGATCGCGGACTCGTGGGCGCGCCAGTCGTAGCCGGACGCCCAGTGGTCGACGAGCCGCTTCAGCTCGACCGGGTCCGTACCCGCGTCCCAGCCGGTCATCGGCCAGGGCGTCGGCCACCGCGTCCGCGCCAGTCGGGAGCGCAGTTCGGCGAGGTCGGCGTCGGTGACCGAGAGGACGGGGTCAGCTGGGGACACGGGTTCCTCCTTGGTCGACGGTCTTGGCGATGGCGGCTCGGGTCGCCTCGCGGGACCGCGGCTCGGTGGCCAGCAGCGCGTGCATGATCATCCCTTCGAGGAGGGCG
>DATMCA010001789.1:0-9684 GCA_035559015.1 Umezawaea sp.
TCGCGTACCGGCCGCCCGGTCGGCTCTCCAGCAGCGACGCTTCTTGCAGGGCTGACAACGCTTTGCGGGCGCGGGCGGAAGGCAGGCCGGTGAGGGCGACGACGGCGGGCAGGCTGGTGTCGGCACCGGGCGTGATGCCCAGCAGCGCGAACACCGTGCGTTGTTCGTCGGTGAACGCTCGCAGGGACCAGGACAGGACGGCGGGCAGACTGGCTGCCGGGTCGGTGTCGTGGTGGAACATCTCCAGCCCCAGTTCGCGCAGTTCGACGGCTACCTCGGCCAGCGGGACGGAGGGGTGGGTGGCGGCGTGGCGGGCGGTGATCGACAGGGCCAGCGGGTAGCCGCGGCACAGTTCGACCAGCTCGTCGACGGCGTCGGGCTCGGCGGAGACGCGGTCGGCGCCCAGACGTGCGGTCAGCAGGGCACGGGCCTCGTCACGGGGCAGGACGTCCAGGCGCAGGTGGCGGGCGCCGTGCCGGTCGATCAGCGAGGCGAGCCTGGTGCGGCCGGTGACCAGCACGGTGCAGGCCGGAGTGCCCGGCAGCAGCGGGACGACCTGGTCGGCGGTGGCGGCGTTGTCCAGCACGATCAGCATCCGACGCCCGGCGACCAGGCTCCGGTACAGCGCGGCTTGCGCGTCCAGGTCGGTCGGGATCCGGCCTGAGTCGACTCCGAGGGCGTCGAGGAACCCGCGCACCGCCGCCTCGGGGACCATCGGCTCCTGTGTGGGGCTGAACCCGTGCAGGTCCACGAACAGCTGTCCGTCGGGGAACTGCTCGGCATGCTGGTGCGCCCACGTCAAAGCGAGCCAGGTCTTGCCGATCCCGCCGGCCCCGCCGATCGCCGAGATCACCACCGTGGCAACGGATCGTGTCCCTGAACCGGTGCCGGCTGCCGCGATACCCTCAGCCGGCTCGACGGTCAGCGCTTGGTCCAGACGAGCCAGTTCGATACCGCGGCCGGTGAACCACCGTGGCGGCGCGGGCAACTGCCGAGGTACCGGGGCTTCCGCCTCAGCCGCTGTGCCCGTGATCGCCGCCGGTGGTGGGGTGAGGGCGGGGTCGCCGTCGAGGATGCGCTGGTGCAGGTCACGCAGTGCGGTACCGGGTTCGGTGCCCAGGTGGTCGACCAACCGATCGCGCACCTGCCGGTAGTGAGCGAGCGCGTCGGCGGTGCGGCCCGCGCGGTGCAGGGCCAGGACGAGTTGGCCTGCGACGCGTTCGTCCAACGGCGATCGGGTGGCGCGGGCGGTCAGGGAGGCCACCAGGTCCTCGCCGTGGCCGAGGCGCAGCAGGACGTCGGTGAGGTCGCACTCGGTGTCCAGGCGCTGTCGGTGCGACCGGTCGCGCTCGGCCTCGGCCCAGTCACCGTGCACGCCGGTCAACGCTTCGCCCCGCCACAACTCCAACGCCTGCCGCAGCAGCACCACCGCCTCTCCGTCATCAACGGCACGGGCCCGAGCGCACAGGTCCTGGAAGCGCAACAGGTCGATCGCGGAACGCTCGACCTGCAACGAGTAGCCACCAGGCCGCCGGACCACGATCGCCACCCCGGCGCCCGCACTCGCGAACAGCAGCCGCAGCCGCGACAGGTAGTTCAACACCGTGACTCTGGCCCGCCGCGGCGGATTCTCGCCCCAGACCCGGTCGATCAACCGGTCCACCGACACCACCCGACCCGCGTCCACCGCCAGCGCGGCCAGCACGCACCGCCGCCGCGCCGGCCCGAGATCAAGAGGCGCGCCCTCGACGAGCACCGCTATTCCACCCAGAAGAACGAATTCCATGCGCCCGGTCCCCCCGGAAGGTGCCATCACGTGCATCCCCCATGAGGTCCTACCAGCACTGAACAGCGGATTGTTGGAAACACGGCAGATTCACGGAGACGGTGGCCCACCCTGGGACTGGCCGGCAGCAGACACCCGAAAGCGTGTTGTGGCAATCGCGTCAGGAGGAGATCCACAGGGGGCATGGCAGGGAGTGGGCGAACCTCCCTGCCATGCCCCTGTCCACCGTGGTGCCTCACCGGCCGGTGATGACGACCTGTGCGGTGTTGTCGGGGGTGCCGGAGATGGCCACCCGCGAGCCCTTGGCGGGGGTGCCGTCGGTGCCGGCGACGGTGGTGAAGGGTGTCCAGGAGGTGGCCGAGCGGATGCGGTGGTAGATGCCGTCGTCGCTGCCGATGATCAGCAGTTGGGCGGTGCCGTCGGGGTGGGTGCCGATGGCGACGTCCTTGCCCGCGGCGGGGAGGGTGGTGTTCATGCCGTTGATCGGCTGGAACCCGCTCCACCCGCCCGCGGTGTCGCGGATCTGGTGGTAGATCCGGTCGTCCCAGCCGACGATGACCACCTGGGCGGCACCGTCGGTCATGCCCGCGATCGCGACCCGCTTGCCCTTGGCGGGTGCGGTGGTGCCGTTGCCCGCGAGGGGCTGGAAACCGCTCCACGTGCCGTCGGCGGCACGGATCTCGTGGTAGACGACGTCGTCCGCGCCGACGATCAGCACCTGGGCGCTGCCGCCCGGCAGGGAGGCGATCGCCACGTCCTTGCCCACCGCGGGGAGCGTGGTGCCGTTGCCCGCCAAGGGCTGGAAACCGCTCCACGTGCCGTCGGCGGCGCGGATCTGGTGGTAGACGCGGTCGTCCCAGCCGACGATGACCACGTGGGCGGTGCCGTCGGCCATCCCCGTGATGGAGACCTGCTTGCCCTTGGCGGGTGCGGTGGTGCCGTTGCCCACGAGGGGTTGGAAGCCGCTCCAGGTGCCGTTGGCGGTCCGGACCTCGTGGTAGATGACGTCGTCCGCGCCGACGATCAGCACCTGCGCCGTGCCGTCGTCCAGCGCGGCGACCGCGACGTCCTTGGCGTTGCCCGGCAACGTGGTCTGGTAGCCGGCCAGTGACCGGAAACCGCCCCAGGTGCCGTCGGCCGCGCGGATCTGGTGGTACATCGGCGCGTGCTGCGTCGCGCCGCCGACGTCGTAGCGGTAGAGGTTGTTGGCGTCCATCATCGCGATGATCTCGTTCGCGTAGCCCGGGTCGGTCGCGTAGTGCTGGGCGACCTGGCGGATGAACTCGCGGGGGTCGTGCCGGTAGGGCAGCGCGTGGGTGTAGTTGGAGCTGGTGGTCAGGACCCTGCCGTAGTCGCGGAACGAGTCGGTCATGGTGGCGTAGACGCGGAAGTAGGCCGTGGTCGGCGCGCAGCTCGGCTGGCACTCCTCGGTCGACAGGCTGCGGCAGCCGACGGCGATGGGGCCGGGGTTCGTGGCCGAGACGCACTTCATGCCGAAGTGGTTGTTGAACTCCGCGGCGAGCCTGCTGCCGCCGTACGCGGACTCGTGCGCGGCCTGGCCGGCGGTGACGGAGGCCGGGATGTCGTACTCGGCCTTGACGGCACGGGCACGCGGTTCGGCGGCGGCCCAGTAGTCCGCCTGCGACTGGGCGCTGCTGGTCGTGGTGGTGGGAGCGGCGGTGGTGAGCAGTTCGTCGTCGGACGGGGCCGCTTGGGCGGACGGGGCCACCACGCTCAGCGCGGTGGCTGCGACGATGCCGAGCAACGCCGCTGCGCCGGGGATCTTCACGGTCTTTCCTCCTGTGTGTCGAGGGGGTCGCGGTGGTCCGCCGCGGTCGTCCGCGGCGGACCACTCGGACGAGCTCAGGCGCCGCCGACGATCATGATCTGGGCGGTGCCGTCGTCCTGGGCGGAGATGGCGACCTGGCTGCCCTTCGCGCCCGCGGTGGTGCCCATGCCCGCGACGGGCGCGAACTCGGTCCAGCCGGTGCCGGTGCGGACGCGGTGGTAGACACCGCCGTCGGCGCCGATGATCAGCAGCTGGGTGGTGCCGTCCGGGTGGGCGTCGATGGCGACGTCCTTGCCCGCGGCGGGCGTGGTGGTGTTCATGCCGTTGACGGGCTGGAACCCTTCCCAGGTGCCGTCCGCGGTGAGGGTCTGGTGGTAGATCCGGTCATCCCAGCCGATGATGACCAGCTGCGCCCGGCCGTCGGCCATGCCGGTGACGGCGACCCGCTTGCCCTTGGCCGCGGCGGTGGTCTGGTACCCGGCCACCGGTCGGAACTCGGTCCAGCCCGCGTCGGTGCGGACCCGGTCGTAGACCACGTCGTCGGCACCGGTGATCACGAGGTGCGCGCTGCCGTCCGGCAGGGCGTCGATGGCGACGTCCTTGCCCGCGGCGGGCGTCGTGGTGTTCATCCCGTTGACCGGCTGGAAGCCGGTCCACCCGCCGTCGACGTTGCGGACCTGGTGGTAGATCCGGTCGTCCCACCCGATGATGGCCAGTTGCGCCCGGCCGTCGGCCATGCCGGTGATGGCGACCCGCTTGGCCTTGGCGGGTGCGGTGGTGCCGTTGCCCGCCAAGGGCCGGAAGCCGCTCCAGGTGCCGTTGGCGGCGCGGATCTGGTGGTACACAACGTCATCCGCGCCGATGATCACGGCCTGGGCGGTGCCGTCCGCCATGGTCGCGATGGCCACGTCCTTGGCGTCGCCGGGGAGGTCGGTCTCGTACCCGGCGAGGGGTTGGAAGCCGGTCCACGTGCCGTTGGCGTTGCGGATCTGGTGGTACATCGGGTCGGCCGTGTCGGCGGGCGGCGGTGTCGCCGCGTCGGCCACGTGGTCGTACCGGATCGGGGTGTACGCGCTCGCGGTGGCCGCGGACCAGGTGCGTTCCGTCGTCGGCGAACCGTTGGGACCGGCCTGTTCGCGGACGACCGGCTGGGTCTTGGCCGCGTCGGCCCAGCGCAGGAACATCGCGACGTGGGAGCCGGGGTCGTTGAGCGCGTCGCCGGGGCGCAGGTCGGCGCGCGGGATCTCGTGGGAGATGTAGTGGATGTCGCTGGTGGTGTAGCTGTGCCGGGCGCCCCAGATCATCGAGACGTAACCGGAGCAGTCGGTGCGGTACTGGCCGTAGGCGTTGCGGTAGCAGTTGCCCTGGCTGTACGGGACGCGTGCGCTGATCCAGCTCTGCGAGCGGGTGAGCATCTCGTCGCGGGTGGTGTTGCGGTGGTTCGCGTACTGCTCGCAGGCGAGCATCGTGGAGAAGTCGTCCTGCGCGGCGGCGGACGGGCCCGCGGTGAGCAGTGCGCTGCTCGCGACGGCCGCGGCGAGGAGGATCGCGCGCAGGGTGGAACCGGTCTTGTGGAGCATGGTCTGGTCCTTCCGGGAGTTCGGCGAGTTCGGGTCCATCAGGTCGGGCGCGAGTGGTGTCCACGTGGGTGTGGTGTCGGTCCACTCGTGCGGCGGTGCGACGAGTACGCCGTCCAGTCGGGAAGGCCCCCAGGCCGAGGACGGCGTCCCTGCGGTGTGCATCGTGGTCGCACCTCGGTTGCCGGTCGTCGTTGTCGCTGACAACCAGAAGCCTGGCGATCACGCCTGCAAGTCGGCTCCAGGTGGCGTACAGGCCGGCCTCGCGCACCTCTAGATCGCCTCTAGATCGCCTGTCGGCGGACCGTGTCGCGCCACTGCCGCGGTGTGGTGGCGGCGAGCTCGCGCTCCTCGCGCGCCCCGGTGCCGTGCAGCAGGTCGAGGGCGGCGGCCCAATGCTCGTCCTGTCGGGACGGGTCGGCGGCGGCCAGGTCGCGCAGGGTGCGGGCACGCCAGACGTCCAGGCCGAGATCGGTCCACAGGGCCAGTGCCGCGGTCAGGTGCTCGCGGGCGGCGGGGAGGTCGTTGCGGGCCAGGTGGAGCTCGCCGAGGGTGCGGGTGACCAGGGCGACGCCGAACCGGTCGTGGCCGCGTTCGCACACCGCCAGGCACTCGGCCAGCGGGCCGACCAGGTCGACGGCAGGTGCCAGGCGCAGGCTCGCCTTCACCCACGCCTGCCGGGCGTAGGTGGCACCCAGTTCGTCGCCCGCCACGAGGAGGTTCGCGGCGGCACGGCCGCTGAGGTCGGCGGCCTCCCGGTACTCGCCGCGGGCCCGGTGGCACAGGCTCAGGCCGCGCATGGCCAGGGCCTCACCGCGCGGGTCCTCCACGGCGGCGTAGCGATGTGCGGCGCGGCGGAACCGGTCGGCGGCTTCACCGAGGTCGCCGTGGTCGCGGTGCAGGGCGCCGAGGCCGTACTCGGCGGCGGCGACCACGCTGTCCTCGCCGAGGCGTTCGGCCAGGTCGGCGGCGGAGGTGAGGGCGTGCGTCGCCGGGACGACGTGGCCCTGTTCGCGGCGCACGGTGCCGATGCCGACCAGGCAAACCGCGCGGACGGCGTCGTCGGCGACGGCGTCGGCGTGCCGCAGGGCCTGCTCGAAGTGGGTCAGGGCGGTGGCGAAGTCGTCCTTCTCGTAGTGCAGCTGGCCCAAACCGACCAGCACGACCGCTTCCGCACGCCGATCGTGGCCTTCGCGGGCCAGGGCGAGCGCCACCTCCTGGGTGCGTTGCCACCCGTCGAACTCGTTGTGCACGGCGAAGGTCGAGGAGAGCAGGGAGGACAGCAGGAGGGTGGCGGTCCGGCCGACACCCAGTTCACGCGCCCGTTCCACGGCGCGCACGACGGTGCTGGTCTCCGCCCTGAGCCAGCCCACGGGGTCCGCTTCGACCTCGGCGATCAGCTCGGGGTGGGCCTCGGCCCGGCCGGGCGGCGCGATCCGCAGGCCCAGGGTCACCCGCGGCAGTCGGCGCGCACCCGCCTCGACCAGGTCCGCCCACGCGGTCAGCGAGCGCGCCACGGCGTCGGTCACGGTCTCGCGGGTTTCGTGTTCGGCGGCCTGCTCGGCGCCGAAGAGCTGGACCAGGTCGTGGAAGCGGTAGCGGACCCGGCCGATCTGGTCGACCCCGGCGACGTCGAGCAGCCGCAGGTCGACCAGGTGCTCGACGACGTCCTCGGCTTCGGCGGTGTCGACGTCCAGCAGCGGCGCGGCCAACCACCAGCCGAAGTCGGGCAGGTCGAGCAGGCACAGCAGGTGGAACGCGCGCCGCCTGCGGTCGTCCAGCTCGGCGTAGTTCAGTGACAGGCAGGACCGGATGGCCAGGTCGCCGACGGTCAGCTCGTCGAGCCTGCGCCGTTCGTCGGCCAGGCGGGTGGCCAGCGACTTGAGCGGCCAGTGCGGCCGGGCCAGCAGTTTCGCCCCGGCCGCGCGGATGGCCAGCGGCACGCCGGCGCACAGGGCGGCGATGCGTCCGGCGGCGTCCGGGTCACCCGCGACCCGCTCCGGTCCGATGATCTTGCCGAGCATCTCCAGCGCGGACGGGGTCTGCAAGACCTCCAGCTCGACGGGGAACGCGCCGCCGATGCCCGCCAGCCTGGACCGGCTGGTCAGCAGCACCAGGCAGCCAGGTTCGCCGGGGAGCAGCGGGCGGACCTGCTGTTCGGCGCGGGCGTTGTCCAGCACGATGATCAGCCGCAGACCGGCCAGGCGCTGCCGGTACAGCGCGATCCGCTCGTCCAGGTTGGTGGGCAGGTCGGCGGCGCGCACGCCCAGCGCGGCCAAGAGGCGGCCCAGGGCGGTGAACGGGCTCAGTTCCGCGCCGAACCCGCGCAGGTCCACGAACAGCTGGCCGTCGGGGTAGCGCGGGGCGAGGCGGTGCGCGGCGTGCACGACCAGCGTCGACTTGCCGGTCCCGCCCGCACCGGACACCACCACGACCGGTCTGGTGGCGCGTTCGTCGGACGGGGTGCTGCCCAGCGCCAGCACCGCGGCCAGTTCACCGGTGCGTCCGGTGAAGTCGCCGATGTCGGGTGGGAGGGTGTGCGCCACAGGACGTGCGGAGACGCGGACGGGTGACGGAATTGGTGTGGCGCGGGTGGCGGCCACGGAGCCGTCGAGGATGGCGGTGTGCAGGTCCCTCAACGACCTGCCGGGTTCGATGCCCAGTTCGTCGAGCAGGTGGCGGCGTCCCTCGCGGTAGACCTCCAGGGCGTCGGCCTGCCTGCCGGACTCGGCCAAGGCGCGCATCAGCAGGGCGCGGGTCTCCTCGCGCAGCGGGTGTTCGGTGACCAGTCCACGCAGTTCGTGGGCCGCGTCCTCGGCGCGGCCCAGCGCCAGGTCGGACCGGGCCAGCCCGTCGCGCACGGCCAGCCTGCGTTCGTGCAGCTCGTCGGCCCAGGCGACGGCGAACCGGGTGTCCACCCCGCCGAGGGCCTGTCCCCGCCACAGCGACAACGCCCGCCGGTAGTGCTCGTGGGCCTGGGCGAACGCCCCGCCGCGCTCCGCCTCACGTGCCCGCTCGTGCTCTTGCTCGAACAGGTCGACGTCGCACTCCCCCGGTTCGACGTCGAGCAGGTAGCCGGGGGCACGCGTGCGCACCGCGTCGGCCAGTCCCGCCGCGGCCATCCCCCGGCGCAGCACCGACACGTAGGTGTGCACCAGTGCCGTGGCCGACGACGGCGGCGAGTCGTCCCACAGCAGGTCCACGAGCCGTTCGGTGGCGACCACGTGCCGCGCCTGCCGCAGCAGGGCGATCAGCAGCGCTTTCGGCTTGGGGCCGCCAAGCCCACCCCCTCCGGTCTCCGTCCCCACGGTGACCGGTCCCAACACGCGGATCCGCATGAGCCACTCCCCCAGGGTGTCCTACCGAAATTATCGGACGGATCGCCGGTAGTGGGTGGGGTTCTCCCCGAATGTCGCACGAGCCGCGGGGCCGCGCGGACGGCTCGCCACCGCGATGCGGGCCCGTCAGGGCCTGGACCGGATGACCAGGTGGCTGCTCCCGGCCGAGTTGATGCGGAGCCGGCCAGGCCGCGGGCGGTGTTCGAGCCGGTTGATGCCGCACTCCACCGCGCGGCGCTGCTGGTAGATCTCGGGATCGAAAGCCGGCGGACGGCCGCCCCTGGACCCCTTGGCCTTGCGATGCGCGTCCTGGTCGGGCCTTGCTCGGAATGGTCGCCCGAATCCGCGAACGTCACTGCGGCACAGGATCAGTACTCGCGCGGCGCTCCGTCCGCACTCTCCGTGTCGCGAGTGGACAGTCCATCAAGGACCATGGCCTGGTGGTGGAGCCCGGTGCGGGTTCGCGAGTTCTCGGAGTGGTCTCGGCTGCAACCCGAGGCCCGGACGGCCCAGTTCGGGCTTGTCTCCCTCGGGTTCACAGGTTCTCATTCTCCGTGGCACATTCCCAGTGATCTTGGCATGTGTGCCACAAGGATGAGATTCCTGCCGTCGGTTATCCGAGGCGTTGTGGCAGAAGGAGCTGGGCGAGTTCGTCCAGCAGGGCGGTCACCCGTCGGGCGGTGGCGGGGTCGGCAACCGCGTTGGCGAGAGTGTCGTCGGTGCGGCGGGCGGCCCGTCGGCTGATCGCGTTCAGGGTCTGCTCGGTGGCCCGGACGCGGGTTCGACGTCCGTCCGTCGGGTCGGGTCCGGTGGTGAGCACGCCGCGCTGGGTCAGGCGAGCAACCGAGGCGGACACGTGACTCTGCACGAATCCGGTGCGCTGGGCGGTCTCGCTGACCGAACTGTCCGGATGGGTGATCACGTCTTCCAGGACGGCCGCTTCTCCCGGGGTGAGTGCGAGGTCACCCGGTTCGCCGGTCACCTGACGCGACAGTTCGATCAGTCGTCGGCCCAGCCGGTGCAGTTGTCCACCATCCACGTCCCCACGGTACATCGCTGACGATACATCTCTGGAGATGTATCGTCAGCGATGGAGATCGCGTGTCCGCGAGAGGGAGTGGTGACCATGGCGGCGGACCAGCGTGGACCGCTGGGCGGTGTGGGCAAGACCGCTTCGGGAGTCGCGGCGATACG
>DATMCA010001790.1:0-8716 GCA_035559015.1 Umezawaea sp.
GCCGAGCGGCCCGCCGCGGTGAGCACGGCCAGCAGGTCCGGCCGCTCCACGTCGCCGGGCAGGGTCACCTCGACCCGCCACCCCGCCGCCCGGAGGGCCGTGTAGACGTTGTGCAGCACAGCACCGCAGGTCAGGAGGCGGCCGATCCCGAGACGGTCGTGGAACGCGTGGTGCGGCAATTCGTAGAGCGACGCGCTGAGCCCGTGAGGTTCGAGCACCCACGGATGGCCACCGCCGTACAGCGGCGCACGACGAGCCGCCCGCACCATCCGCTCCACCTCGGCGAGCCTCCAGTTCAGCGCCTCGATGCTCGTTCCGCGCATCCCGACCACCTCCGTCGACGACGATGCCGAACCTCAAAAGCCGGGGACAGTGCGCGGGGTCCCACGCAGTCGGCGGCGATGGGCCCGGCTCCGCCGGGCCGTTCGCCTCTCGCCCCGGTTTCCCCCGTGGCAACAACATCGAAGAACCACGGACGAGGAGTTGACCGCCATGAACACGACCCAGCGGATCGTCGTCGGCATCGACGGCTCACCCGCCAGCACCGCCGCACTCGTCTGGGCGGTCCGACAAGCGAAGGCCACCGGGAGTTCGGTGCTGGCGGTGTCGGTGTGCAGGTTGAACGCCAAACCCCCGTCCAGCGCGCCGATGCCGATCACCCGGCCGGTGGGGGACGACCCGTTCCGCGAACAGCACGCTCGCGACCTGCGGACGGCGGTGGAGCAGGTCGGACAGGACGCCGACGGGATCGTGCTCGACCAGCTCGTGCCGACCGGCGACCCCGGTGCCGTGCTGGTGGAACTGTCCGCTGACGCCGACGTGCTCGTCCTGGGCGGACACGGCTACCGCAAGGCGGGCCTGACCGTGATCGGGTCCGTGGCGGCGTACTGCCTGCGGCACGCGAGCTGCCCGGTGACCGTGATCCCGCTGGCCGCGCTCGAGGACCGCCGGCTCTCCGCACCCGGTACGGCGCAGCAGTTCCGCTGAACCCGATGCCGGCGGGAGCCCCTTGCGGACAGAGACTTTGGACTCTTCTCGTCCACGACCGACACGGGCAACGTCATCACCAACGGCGTAATCTGTGCTTGGGCCAGAAGCGGCACGGCAAGCTGGGGCTTGCCCGTTTTGGAGGTGGTGGGGGTGCCCACGAGGATCTTCCTGGTGGACGACCACGAGATCGTCCGTCGAGGCGTCGCGGAACTGCTGAGCGAGGAGGAGGACCTCCAGGTGATCGGCGAAGCGTCGTCGGTGACCGAGGCGCTCACCAGGGTTCCGTCCAGCGGCGCCGACGTGGCGGTGCTGGACATCAGGCTTCCCGATGGGAACGGGATCGAACTGTGCCGTGACCTGCGGTCGAAACTGCCCGACCTGAACGTGCTGATGTTGACCTCGTTCGCCGACGACGAGGCGCTGTTCGACGCAATCATGGCCGGGGCGTCGGGTTTCGTGCTCAAGCAGATCCTCGGCAGTGATCTGGTGAACGCCGTGCGCACCGTGGCGAACGGTCAGTCGCTGCTCGACGCGAAGTCGACTTCGGCATTGCTGAACCGCATCCGCCGCGAGCGCGAGACCGGCGATCCGCTGCGGACGCTGACCGACCAGGAGCGCACGGTGCTCGACCTCATCGGCGAGGGCATGACCAACCGACAGATCGCCGATCGCATGTTCCTGGCCGAGAAGACCATCAAGAACTACGTGTCGCACCTGCTCGCCAAGCTGGGAATGCAGCGTCGCACGCAAGCCGCCGTCTTCTCCAGCCAGCTGCGCAAGCCCGGCCAGGCCGTCGCCGAGGAGTGACCTCAGGTCAGGGGCACCCGCCACGCGACGCGGGTGCCCGCGCCCGGCTCGGAGTGCACCGACAGCTCGCCGCCGAACTGCTGGGCCCGACGTTCGAGGTTGAGCAACCCGCTGCGCGCGATGTCCGCCGGGATACCGACTCCGTCGTCCACCACGGAAATGATCAGCTGGTCGCCGGCTTCGACGGTGACGGTGAGCGCCTTGGCGCGCGCGTGCCGGACGACGTTGGTCACCGTCTCGCGGATGACGGCTTCGACGTGCTCGGCCAGGTCGTCGGACACCGAGTTGTCCACCGTCCCGGTCATCCGCACGACCGGTGAGATCTCGGTCTGCTCGGTCAGCTCGGCGATGACGTCCAGGAGCCGTCTGCGCAGGCTCACGCCGTCGTCGCCCGCGCTCTGCAGGTCGAAGATCGAGGTGCGGATCTCCCGCACGGTCTGGTCGAGCTGCTCGACCGCGGTGGTCACTCGGCCGCGAACCTCCTTGTCGGTGATCCTGCGCAGGCTGCCCTGCAGGCTCATACCGGTGACGAACAACCGTTGGATGACGTGGTCGTGCAGGTCACGGGCGATGCGGTCGCGGTCCTCCAGCACGTCCAGCAGCCGCAGCGAGCGCTGCTTCTCGGCGAGCTGCAACGCCAGGGCCGCCTGGTCGGCGAACGACGCCAGCACCGGGAGCTGGTCGGCCACGAACGGCGGCTCTCCTTTGCCGCGCAGGGCGACCAGCACGCCGGTGACGACCGTGCCGGCCCGCAGGGGCACCGCGATACCCGCACCGAACTCGGCGGTGCCGTCGCCGAGTTCGCCCAGGGTCTCGTTCACGGCCGGGGTCCCGGTGCGGAGCACGTCCTCGATGAAGGACCCCCGTTGAGGCAGGTCCGAGCCGACGACCTCGTCGATCTGCGGCCCGGCACCCGCGGTGATGAACAGCTCGCCCTCCGAGTCGAGGACGATCAGCGAGGAGTGCGCTCCCGCGAGTTCCACCGTGCGCTGGGCGATGAGCTGGAGGGCGTCCTGGGCGGAGGCGCCGCCGAGGAGTTCGGTGTTGATCTCCGCGGTGGCCTCCAGCCACCGTTCGCGCAGCCGGGACCGCTCGAACAGGCGCGCGTTCTCGATCGCCACGCCCGCGGCGGCGGCCAGCGCTTGGAGCACCACCTCGTCGTCGGGGGTGAATTCCGCCGCGCCCTTCTTCTCGGTCATGTAGAGGTTGCCGAAGATCTCGTCGCGCAGTCGGATCGGCACGCCGAGGAAGCTGTGCATCGGCGGGTGGTTGGGCGGGAAGCCCACCGACGCGTCGTGCTTGCTCAGGTCCAGCAACCGCAGGGCTCGCGGATCTTTGATCAGCAGACCCAACAATCCCTTGCCCTCGGGCAGGTGCCCCATGTGCGACCGCGTCTCCGCGTCGATGCCCTCGTACACGAACTCCGACAGGTCGTCCCTGGTACCGAGCACCCCCAGTGCCCCGTACCGCGCCCCGACGAGGTCCACGGCGGCCTGCACGATCCGCTGGAGGGTCGAGTCCAGCTCCAACCCCGAGCCCACGGCCAGGACGGCGTCCAGCAGACTCCGCATCTGGTCACGTGACGCGGCGATCTGCGTGAGTCGGTCAGTCACCTCGCCGAGCAGTTCGTCCAACCGCAGCCCGGTGAGGCTCACCTTCGCACCGCCACCGAGATCGGATTCGTGGCCCATCCCTGCATCTCCTCTTCCAGCCCCGCCGACACGGGCGATGATCCGCAAAGCTTGACACGACCCCGGCGGGGGAACCAGCCCGATAGCGGTCCACAAGCGTTTCGCAGTAGACGACCCTGCCATCACAGGACCTTCGTCCGTGGGCACGTCGAACCCGACCGGCGACAGTGGAACCCGTCAGGTGAACGAACTCGGTTCGACGAGGTGAGAAGTGATGACCACGGTGCCCCCGGCTTTGGGTCTGGCGAAGGACGACGTCCGCGGTGTGCTCGAAGCCGCCTCCCTGGCTCCTTCCATCCACAACAGCCAGCCGTGGCGGTTCGCGCTGCACACCGACCGGATCGAGCTCCGCTTCGACCCCCACCGGCGGTTGCCCGCGACCGATCCGGACTCCCGGGAGCTGCGCCTGTCGTGTGGCGCGGCTCTGCTGAACGTGCGACTGGCCCTGCAGGGACTGGGCATCCGCCCCCTGGTGACCCTGCTGCCGGGGCGCGACGCCGACGGAGCGCTCGCGGTCGTCCGGCGCGGAGGCCGGTTCTCCCCGACCGACGAATCCCGATCGCTGCTCAAGGCGGTGGAGTCCCGCAGGACCAACCGCCGCCCGTTCTTCGACAGCCCGGTTCCCGCCGCGCACCGGCAGCAACTGGTCCGTGCGGCGGAACTCGAACGGTCCTGGCTGCAGGTGGTCCGCACCCGCGAGGAGAAGGTGCGCCTGCGCACCCTTGTCCTGCGGGCGCACCAGGAGCAGCTCGCCGACCCCCTCGTGCAGGCGGAACTGTCCGATTGGACGGGCGGTCGTGCCGATGCGGGTCACGGCGTGCCGGCAGGCTCGGCAGGTCCGACGCCCGCGCCGCA
Source organism: Umezawaea sp. (assembly GCA_035559015.1). Classification (GTDB taxonomy): domain Bacteria; phylum Actinomycetota; class Actinomycetes; order Mycobacteriales; family Pseudonocardiaceae; genus Umezawaea. The sequence goes on from DATMCA010001790.1 coordinate 4,344, forward strand.
GGACGAATGGGCGTTGCGCGACTTCTCCCCCGGCGCGCCGGTGGACAGGCCATCGGGCAGGGACTACGAACCGGATCCCTTCGTGGTCGTGCTCTGCACGTTCTACGACGGCCCCCTGGCCGAGATCCAGGCGGGGCAGGCGTTGCAGCGGGTGCTGCTGGCGGCGACGACCCTGGGTCTCTCGGCCTCGTTCATGTCACAGGTGGTCGAGGTGCGCAGGGTCCGCGAGGACCTGCGCCGCGTGCTCGGCGGTTCGTTGTTCCCCCAGACCGTGCTGCGCATCGGGTTCGGCTCACCCGTGCCTCCGAGCCCACGCATGCCGGTCGAGGACCTGGTCCTGTCGTCGTGCGGCGCCGAGCACACGTCCTGAGCACCTGAGATCCGGACGCTGGGACTTTCGTCCCGTCGTGCGTGGCCCGGCGAGCACTACCGGGGGGAACACGGTCGCGCGACCGTTGAGCGTGCCGTGATCACCGAACACTGGAGCGCTCATGTACGACACACCGCGTCCAGCACGCCGCTTCGGGATAGCTGAGCAGTGTCCACCGGTGGTCGTGGGCAACGACGGATCCCACTGGGGGCAGGCCGCGTTGCGGTGGGCCGCGGAGCACGCGTGGCGCACGGGGGCCGAGCTGGACGTCTGGCTGTGGAACCGGTCCTCCGAGGTCCCGGACACCGTGGCGGACAACGGTGGGCTGAACCACGTCACCAGCGACTTGCCCATGCTGCGGGTGCGCGTGCACGAATCCGGCTCCGACCCCGTGCGGGACCTGGCGGCGGCCGGACGCGGCGCAGGCTTGGTCGTGGTCGGTTGTCGGGGGCACTCGACCAACTCCTTCCGCCTCGGTGGGATGGTGTTGCCCCTGGTCGGCCGATCGGCGTGCGACACCGTCGTCGTCCGAGGCAGGCCCTCGGCGGTGCACGGCGCCAACCGGCGCACGACAGCGCTGATCAGCGGCGGCGAAGACGACGACCTGGTGATCGCCCGCGCGGCCACCATGGCGCTCGGCCGCCGATCCCGGCTGCGCGTGGTGCACGCGCTCCCGCTACCGATGACCAGGGACGCACTGGCCACCGACCACCAGGTCGTGCTCGACCACGCGGCGCGGCTGCTGGAGAAGCTCGACGAGCGACTCTCGTACACCGTCGTCCTGCTGCACGGCCGGCCGCACGAGGCCATCGCCCGCTGCACCGACAGCGACCTGCTGGTGGTCGGCACGGGGGACCACTTCACCACCACCGGGCGCTGCGGCTCGGTGACCAGAGCCGCCCTGCACCAGTCCCCGTGCCCCGTTCTGGTCGTGCACCGGACCCGTGTGCCCGAACCCCGCCGGCCCCACGTCGCCCGGCCCGACGCGGCGGCCACCCGCGGCACCGCGGGACGCCCTGCGGGCTCCTTGCGCTGACCAGCGCCTCCGTCGTCGTGCACGTGCTCGACCGTCGTCCTGGTGGACCAGGGACCTCGGCTCCTCCGAAGAGGACCTTTCGACTCTCCACTCCCCTTTCCGGGCAGGGGAATCTGGGATCGGATCCACCACGACCGCAGAACAGGAGGACTCCGCGATGCCGCAGGACGCACCGGACCGGAGGACCGTCGAGGCAGTGGTCGCGCTCGCGACACGTGCGCCGTCCGTCCACAACACCCAGCCGTGGCGGTGGGCCGTCGGCGACAGCTCGGTGCACCTGTTCGCGGATCCCGATCGACACCTGCCCGCCATCGACCCCGACGGCCGGGACCTGCTGATCAGCTGCGGCGGCGCCCTGCACCACCTCCGGGTCGGCTTCGCAGCGCTCGGCTGGGCCACCGTGGTGCACCGCCTGCCCAACCCCGCCGAACCCGACCACCTGGCCGCGATCACCTTCCACGCAAGGCAGGCGACGGCCGCCGACATCGCGCTGGCCGCCGCCATCCCGCACCGCCGCACCGACCGCAGGCGCTTCAGCTCCTGGCCGGTGCCCGCCGACCTGGTGGACCTCCTGGCCGAGCGCGCCGCCCACCAAGGGGTCGTCGCCGTGGGGGCGACCGATCCGCGGGACCGGTTCCGGCTGACCTCGGCGATCACCCTGGCCTCGTGGCGCCAGGGCATGGACCCGGCCTACGAGGCCGAACTCGCCGCGTGGGCCGGACGGGGCTTCGCCTCCGCGGACGGCGTGCCCTCGGCCAACACCCCGTCCACGACCGTTCGGTACGGCGACGTTCCGATGAGGACCTTTCCCGACGGTGCGCTCGACGTGGCGGCGAACGGTGATGAGGACGACGCGGGCGAGCTGATCGTGATCGCCACGCCGTCCGACGACCGGGTGTCACGCCTGCGAGCGGGTGAGGCGCTGAGCGCCGTCCTGCTGGCCGCGACCGACTTCCGGCTCGCCACCTGCCCGTTGAGCCAGCCGACCGAGTTCGACGCCACCAGGGAGGCGGTGGGCGAGGACGTGCTCGACGCCGTCGCCGTTCCCCAGATCGTGATCAGGGTCGGTTGGGCGCCGGTCGGCGGCGAACCCCTCCCGGCCACACCCCGCCGTCCCGTCGCCGACGTGCTCGGCGACTACCCGTCGACGCCGGCGGCACACCTCGGAGGTAACCGATGAACGACCGCTCCGGCCACGAGGCACCCGTTGTCGTCATGGTCACGCCGAAGCACGACGCGGTCCGCTGGGCGGCCGCGTACGCCGACCGACGCGGATCACCGCTGCGGATCCTGCACGTCTCGCCCCGCGTCTCCACCCTCGTGGACGAACTCCGCGCCTCGTACCCCGGTTTGCCGATCGACCACCGGCTGGTGGTGGAGGCCATCGGGGACGCGTTGATCGCCGAGTCCGAGCACGCCCACTCGATCGTCCTCGCCGACTCCGGAGAAGAGGTGCTCGACGGGGAGTCGGTGGTCACGGCCGTGAGCTCGCTCGCCCGGTGCCCCGTCATCAGCGTTCCGCCGGACGCCGTGTGGCAGGACTCCGCCGCCCCGGTGATCGTCGGGACGCACCACCTGGAGAGGACGCCGCGGAAGCTGGAGTTCGCCTTCGCCGAAGCCGACCGGCTGGGCACCGGTGTCCGGTTGGTGCGGTGCACGACGTCCCGGCGAGCGGCCGACACCACGGACGACCTGGACGAGGTGCTCGCCGCGCTCACCGCGCGCTACCCCGACGTGCCGGTGCACTCCGAGGTCCTCGGCACGTCGGCGTCGAGCGCGATGGCGTGGCACGCCCACTTCGGCTCGATGGTGGTCCTGGGGTCGCGGCGGGGTGGCGCCGTCCGCGGCGCCCTGTTCAGGTCGATCAGCCGCGCGGTCCTGCGGCACGGTTCCAGCCCCGTCGTGGTGATCGGCAGGCAAGCACTTCGTACGTCCCCAGTGGTTTCCGAACTCGGCAGCGCGAGGAGCTAGGTCATGCGAGCGGAAGACATCATGTCCAGCCCGGTGGTCACCGTCGGGCGCGGCACACCGGTCAAGGCCGCCATCGGCCTGGTGACCTCCCACGGTTTCACGGCTCTGCCGGTGGTGGAGGACGACGACCGGCTGGTCGGCATCGTCACGGAGGCCGACCTGGTCCGGAACAGGGTCGTCGCCGATCCCCGGACGCTCATCTGGCGGGAGGAGGGTCCGGCCGACCCACCTCCGCAGACCGTCGGCGAGGTCATGACCACGCCGGCGATCGCGGTTCGGCGCGCAGCCGACGCCGCGGAGGTCGCCAAGGTGCTGCTCGACGGGCGCATCCGGTGCGCGCCCGTCGTGGACGGCACGAGACTGGTCGGCATCATCAGCCGCCGCGACCTGCTCGCGACGCTGGCGCGGGACGACCTGGCGATCGTGGCCGACGTCAGGCACATCCTCGCGAGGTACGGAGGACACGGCCGCTGGGCCGTGTCGGTCAAGGACGGGGTCGTGACCGTGGTCGACGAGTTCGACAACCACAACGACCGCCACGTCGCCACCGTCCTGGCCCAGAGCGTGCCCGGTGTCCAGGCGGTCACGGTGACGTCGAGGCTCGACGAGAAGGTCTGAGGCACGTCCGCCGTCGTCCCGTGCCGAGCGCTCGGCCCGGGACGACGGCGTCGGTCGGCCTACCGCTCGTCGCAGCCGAGTTGACCGTGCACGTCCACCACGCCCGGCAGGAGCCGGACCAGGGCGACGGCGCGATCGACCTGGCCGCGGTGCTCCAGCCAGCCCAGGAGCCTCACCCTCCCCTCGCTGACCGAGATGACGACCAGGTCGGGGTCGACGCCCACCTCGTCGCGGAACACCCGGCGCACGTCGGCCCGGATGTCGTCGTCCTCCCGCAGGTAGTCCCGGAGCAGGTCGCGACGTGACACCACCCCGACCAGCAGGCCGTCCCGGTCCACGACGAACAGCCGCCGCACGGTCGACTGGGCGAGCAGGCCG
>DATMCA010001791.1:0-12676 GCA_035559015.1 Umezawaea sp.
GTAATAGTAAGGTTTGTGTTAATTCGGTGACTGGTGTGCCGAACATTCCCAACCATTTCGGCCTGCGTTCGCGGGCCTTTCCTCGAAGTCGATGGCATTTGTGCCGGGCGCGAGACGGTGCCGTCGAAACCTTGTAGGCGAACCTCTGACCCCGGAACCGTTTGCAGCCGCTCGACACCCGAGGCCGCATCGGCCCGGGATCGATCTCTGAAGACCTGTGGACGAGCGCGGGTGTTCGCAGGCCGGGTTATTGGATGCGAGGCGGGCGGCGATGTCGTACGTGCTGGGCTACAGCGGTTTGCACGGCAGTCTGGGCCATTTGCGCGACCGGTACCCCGACGCGGATCGCCGGCTGCTCCACCTGGTGCAGGGCTTGGACTCCGCCGCCGCGCTGGTGCGCGACGGGCGGGTCGTGGCGGCGGCGGCCGAGGAGCGGTTCACCGGCGAGAAGGGCACCGGCGACTTCCCGGTCCAGGCGATCGAGTACTGCCTGCGCACGGCCGGGATCACCGCCGAGGACCTCGACGTGGTGGCGCACTCGTTCCACTACGCGTTGGACCCGGACGTCGCCGAGTTGGACGAGGACGCCGCGGCGCAGTTCGCGTCGCTGTACCGGCCGGAGCGGCAGCAGGAGTTGTGGCGCGGCTTCGTGGGGCCGATGCCCCGGCGCGACTTCGTGGCCGTGCCGCACCACCTCGCGCACGCGCACAGCGTGGTGGACCTCAGCGGTTTCGCCGACGCGGTGGTGATCGTCAGCGACGGCATGGGCGAGACCGAGAGCATGACCGTGCTGCACGCCGACGCCGACGGCCTGCGGCCGATCCGGACCGTGCCCGCGAGCCACTCGCTCGGTGTGCTGTACAGCCTGGTCACGCACCACCTGGGGTTCCTGCCCGCGATGGACGAGTACAAGGTGATGGGCCTGGCGTCGTTCGGCGACCCGGACCGGTTCGCGGACGTGTTCGCCGACCTGGTGCGGCCCGCGCCGGACGGCGGGTACGTGATCCCGCTGCTGACCGGTGAAGTCGACCGCCGCGGCCAGGACCTGCACGAGGGCGCGCGGGCCGGGCTGGTGGAGCTGTTCGGCCCGGCCCGCCTGCCGGACGAGGAGATGACCCAGCGGCACAAGGACATCGCCGCCGGGTTGCAGCGCCGCCTGGAGCAACTGGTGCTGCGCACGGCCGAGTGGGCGCGATCGGCCACCGGCGAGGCGCGGCTGTGCCTGGCGGGAGGGGTGGCGCTCAACTGCACCGCCAACGGCCGGATCGTCGACTCGGGCCTGTACGAGGAGGTCTTCGTCCAGCCCGCCGCGGGCGACGACGGCGCCGCGTTGGGGGCGGCGCTGGCGGTGTCCAGCCGCGACGGGAACCCGCGGGTGCGGATGACGATGCCGTACTGGGGCGACGCGTACCGGGACGAGACCCTGCGTGAGGTCGCCGCGTCGGTCGAGGGCTTCGTGGTGGAGGAGTTCGCCGACGACCGGGCGCTGGCGGTTCGGGTGGCCGGGGAGCTGGCCGACGGGAAGATCCTGGCGTGGTTCCAGGGCGGGATGGAGTTCGGGCCGCGCGCGCTGGGCAACCGCAGCATCCTGGCCGATCCCCGGTCGGCCGCGACCAGGGACCTGGTGAACCGGCGGATCAAGAAGCGGGAGGACTTCAGGCCGTTCGCACCGGCCGCGAAGGCCGAGTCCGCGGCCAAGTTCTTCGAGGTCAAGCCGGGCGCGGAACACCAGTACGCGCACATGGTGGTGCTCACCCGCACCAGACCGGAGCACGTCGCCGGCCTCGGGGCGGTGACGCACGTCGACGGCACCACGCGGGTGCAGACCGTGCGACGGGAGCACAACGTCCGGTTCTGGGAGCTGCTGGACGCGCTGGAGGAGCGGATCGGCGTGCCGGTGGTGCTCAACACCTCGTTCAACGTGCAGGGGCAGCCGATCGTGCGCACGCCGCAGGAGGCGGTGGCGACGGTCCGCGACGCGCGGTTGGACGGCTTGGTCCTCGGCCGCACCTACCTGCGCCCGGTGGACGCGGGGGCGGCCAGATGAGCTCGAACCCCGCGGACCCGTCGGCCGGGGTCGGCACGGTCGCGGAGGTCGCCCGCGTGCTGGCCGAGCAGCTGGGCAGGCCGGAACTGGCCCCGGACCGGGATTTCTTCGCCGAGGGCGGCCATTCGGTGGCCGCGACGCGGGTGGCGGTCGTGCTGCGCCGCTGGCTCGGCCGGGCGGTGCCGATCAACGCCGTGCACCGGTTCCGCACGGCCGAGGCGCTCGCCGCCGCGTTGCCCGACTTCCCGCCGCTGGAACAGCCTCCGGTGACCGCGATCGGGCCGGTGGCCGAGGAGCTGTCCCCGTCGCAGCGGGCGATGCTGGCGGCGATGCGACTGACCCCGCAGGTCGGCGTGTACAACATCGGTGCCGCGGCGGAGCTGTCCGGACCGCTGTCGGTCGACCGGTTGCGGACGGCGATCCGCTCGGCGGCGGCGACCCAGTCGGGCGCGTTCGCCCGGCTCAGCGACGAGGACTCGGTCCAGCGCGGAACCGTCGGGATCGACCTGCGGGAAACCGCCGACCCGTCGCCCGACTGGGCGGCCGGGTTGATGACCGAGCCGATCGACGTCCACAACGGACCGACCGTGCGGGTGGGGCTGGCGAGCAGCGGCCCGCGTGCGACCCTGTTCGTGCTGGTCGTGCCGCACCTGTTCTTCGACGGGCTCGCGGTGCGTTCGCTGCTGGGCGCGATCGCCGTCGCGTACCGGGGCGAGCGCCTCCCCGCCGCCGATCCGTCCACACTGGACTCCACCGCGGATGGCGGTCCGGTGGTCGGCCACGACGCCGAGTCGACCAGGCTGTGGGGGCAGCGCCCGCGCACCGACCCGACCGACGTGCGGGGCGGGTACCGGCCCGGTCGGTGGACCGCCGAGCAGTCCTCGGCGATCAGGTCCGCCGCGGCGGCGTGCGGCGGCACCGTGTTCAGCGTCGTGTTCGCGGGTGTCGCCGTCGTGGCCGACCGGTTGGGCGACGGGGAGCCGGTCGGCATCGCGTTCCCGGTGTCGCACCGGGGCACGACCGCGATCGCCGACGGGCACCGGATCCGGCTGGACCGGGTGACCACGACCGTCGGCCCGGACGACACCCTGCGCTCGCTCGTCGACGCCATCACCGCCGGGGTGGCCGACGTGCTGGCCCGGCCCGGTCTCGACCAGGGCGACGGGCCGCCGCCACCCGTGGTGCTCGCCCCGCAGGAGGACACGTTCGGCGAGTTCACCCTGCCCGACGTCCTCGTGCGGCCCCAGGTGGTGCACAACGGCACGGCGAAGTTCGAGATCACCTTGCTGCTGTTCGACGAGGACGCGGAGATCGGTCTGGACGTCGAGTACCTGCACCAGTCGAGCACGCCGGACCACGCCGCCCGCTTGCAGGAGCTGATCCTGGACACCGTCACCGGGCTGGCGGCCGACCCCGACGCGCCGGTCCGCGACCTGGCTCTCGGGTCCGCCGTGGACGGTGCGGTGGTCGGTCCGCGGGTGGGGTACGACCGGGACTCCTCGATCCACCGGCGGTTCGCCGAGGTCGCCGCGCGCCACCCGGACCACGTCGCCGTCGAGCGGGACGGCCTGCGGGTCACCTATCGGCAGCTCGGGCTCGCCGCCGACCGGGTCGCCGCGCGGGTACGCGAGCGGCTGCCCGGTGGAGGTTCGGCGGTGGCGATCTCCGCCGCGAGGTCGCCGGAGCTGCTCGCGGCCGTGCTGGGCGTGCTGGCCGCCGGTCACCACTACGTGCTGCTCGACGCCGCTCAGCCGGTGGCCCGGCGGCGCGAGATCGTGCGTGCGGCGGCGGTGGAGCTGCTGCTCACCGACCGGGCCGACGCCGACGACCTCGGCGTGCCCGCGCTGCCCGTGGCGGACGGCCCGACCGACCCGGTGGGGGAGCCCGACTGGTCGGGCTGGGCCGAGGTCGACCCGTCGGCCCCGGCCTGCGTCTTCTTCAGCTCCGGGTCGACCGGTTCACCCAAGGCGATCCTGTCCCCGCACCGCGCGACCCTGCGCACGTTCGACGGCCAGGAGTTCGGCGGTTTCGGCCCGGACACCCGCATGCTGCACGTCGCGGCCCTGCCGTGGGACGCGTTCACCCTGGAGACCTGGGGTCCGCTGCTCAACGGCGGCACCTGCGTGCTGCACCCGGACGAGGACCTGGACCTCGACCGCCTCGCGAACTCCTTGCGCACCAAGGCGATCAACACCCTGTGGCTGTCGGCGGCGCTGTTCAACGCGCTGGTCGACCACGCACCGGACGCGCTCGCCGGCGTACGGCGGCTGATGATCGGCGGCGAGACGCTGTCGCCCGAACACGTGTCCCGGCACCTGAGCGCCAGGGGCGGTGGTTCGCTGATCAACGGCTACGGCCCGGCCGAGTCGACGGTGTTCGTCACGACCTATCCGATCACGACTCCGCCGACCGGTCCGGTTCCGGTCGGCACAGCGGTCGCGAACACCGAGGTCCGGCTGCTGGACCGGTACGGCCACCCGGTGCCGCCGCACTGGCCCGGTGAGCTGTGCGTGGCGGGTGACGGGCTGGCCCTGGGCTACCGGTCCGACCCGGCGGGCACCGCGGACCGGTTCCGGCCCCACCCGTGGGGAGCACCGGGGGAGCGGATCTACCACACCGGCGACCTGGCCACGATGGACGTGGACGGCACGATCCACCTGCTGGGCCGGGTGGACCGGCAGGTCAAGGTGTCCGGCCACCGGGTCGACCCGGCCGAGGTCGAAGCCGCGATCCGGGCGCTGACCGGTGGCCACGCCGCCGTCCTCACCCCGCCCACCCTGACCGGCACCCTGGAGATCGTCGCCTTCACCACGCCGGGAACCTCCACTGTGGACGGTACGGACGGCGATCGGGTCCGGGCCGGGCTGGCGGGCACGCTGCCCGCGTTCCTGCTGCCCTCCAGGGTGATCCCGCTGCCCGAGCTGCCGCTCACCAGGAACGGGAAGCTCGACACCGCCGCGCTGCTGGCGCTGGCCGACACCCCCGCGCAGAACGGAGCAGGACCGTTGACGAACGCAGCACCCCCAGCGGACGACCCGGCGGCGCGGGTCCGGACCGTGGTCGTCGCCGTGATCACCGAGCAGCTCGGCCGGGAGCCCCTGCCGGGGCAGAGCTTCCTGAGCGCGGGATTCACGTCGCTGTCGGCCGCCCGTGCGGCCGCGGAACTGGCCCGGCTGACGGCGGTCACCGTCAGTCCGCGTGACCTGCTGGCCGGATGCACCGTGGAGTCGCTGTGCGAGCTGGTGCTGTCGCGTGCGGAGGACGTGCCCGACTTCGAGCGCCGGGTGCTGGTCGCGGCCCACCTGGTCACCATCCCGCGCGAGCTGCGCGCAGAGGTCGGCCGGATGGTCGACCGATGAGCGCCGGTGAGGCGTTCACGCTGGTGCTGGGCGACCCCGAGGGCGACGCGTTCGCGCTCGGCGGCGCGCAGCGGGAGGTCTGGTTCGCCGAGCAGCTCTCCGGTCCGTCCGCCCGGTACACGGTCCCGGTGGCGCTGCTGCTGGACGAGCCCCTCGACGCCCGCCGCCTGGCCGACGCGATGCTGTCCGTCGCCCGGTCCCGGGCCGCGCTCAGGACCGTCGTGTCGGTGCGGGACGGCCGCCCGGAGCAGACCGTCCACGCGGTGCGGTCGATCGACCGCGAGGCGGTCACGTCGGACGAGACCGACGCCGAGCGGATCGCCGCCGTCGCCGCCCAGCGGGGCGCGGTCGCCTGGCGGGTCGAACAGCACCCCCTGGCGGACGGCCGGGCGCTGCTGGTGCTGCTGTGGCACCACGCGTTCGTCGACGGGTGGTCGGTGGAACTGCTGCTGGCCGACCTCGTCACCGCGTACCGCGGGGGCACGCCCCGGCGCGACGAGATCACCCCGGCGGATCTCGTCGCGGCCGAACGGGAACTGCTGTCCGGCGAGGCCGGGGAGGCGGCGCTGCGACGGCGGGTGAGCGCGTGCGGTCCGCTGCCGGAGCCGTGGCGGCCGTCGGCGGCACTGGGCACGGCGCTGTCCGGCATCGGTGAGACGGTCGTCGTCACGTTCCCCGACGAGTGGGCCGCCGCCCTGACCGCGGCGGCCGAGTCGGCCGGTGTCACGCCGTACGTGGCCGCGCTGACGGCGTTCGGTGAGGTCGCGCGCCGGTTCGGTGCCGCGGACGGAGTGCTCGTCGGCACGCCCGCGCACAACCGGCTCAGCCGGGAACGCCAGGACACGGTCGGCATGCTCGCGAACACCGTCGCGCTGCGGCTCGCCGCCGCCGAGGGCAGGCCGTTCGCCACCGTCGCCGCCGAGGTCGCGGACACCGTGTACGACGCGGTCGACGACGCCGGGGTACCGCTGAGCGAACTCGCCTCCCGCGTGCGTCCCGACGACGACACCGCGCCCCTGGTGCGGTTGCTGTTCGGCATGCACGAGGACGGCCCCGCGCCCGAGTTCACGCCGGGGCACCCGGCTCACCGGCTCCGCGCGCACACGGCGACCGCCAAGTTCGGCATGACCTGGACCCTGCTGCGCTCCGGCGAGCAGGTGGTCCTGGAGGTCGAGTACGACACCGCGCTGGTCGACCGGCCCGTGGTCACCTCGATGATCGAGTCCTGGGTGGCGCTGCTGCGCGCCGCCACCACGACCGCGCTCGACCGGATCCCCCTCGCCACCGCCGAACCGACCGAATTGTCCACAGTGGAGGTCGGCACGATCCCGGCCGCCGTGCTGGCGAGCGCGGCGCTCACACCGCACGCGGTCGCGATCGTCGACGGTGAGCACCGGTGGACGTACGCCGAACTCGCCGAGCACGCCGGCCGGTGGCGGGCGGCGATCCTGGCGACCGGGGTGCGCCGGGGCGCCCACGCGGCCGTGCTGGTCGAGCGGGGCGGCGAGACCATCGCCGCTCTGCTCGGGGTGTTGTCGGCCGGGTTGACGTACCTGCCGATCGAGCCCGACCTGCCCGCCGCCCGCGCCCGCTTCTACGCCACCGACGGCGCCGCGGAACTCCTCGTCGGCGCGCCGGACAAGGCCGCGGCCCTCGGCCTGACCGACCTGCCGCTGGTGAGCGGGCCCGCCGAGGCCACCGTGCCGGTCGTGCCCGTCGACCCCGGTCACCCGGCCTACCTCATCTACACCTCGGGCTCGACCGGTGTGCCCAAGGGCGTGCTGGTGCCGCACTCCGCCGTGACCAGCCTGGTGGAGGTCGGCGCGCAGTGCATCGGGTTCGGCGCGGGCGACGTGTGGCCCGCGTTCCACTCCTACGCCTTCGACGTGAGCGTCTGGGAGATCTGGGGCGCGCTGAGCACCGGTGGTCGACTCGTGGTCGTGGACAGGGACACCGCACGCGACCCGGAGGCGCTGCGTCGGCTCGTGCGGGACCACCGGGTCACCGTGCTGAACCAGACGCCGTCCGCGTTCCGCACGCTCGAACGCGCCGACGCCGCGGAATCCGACACCGGGCCCGACGCGTTGTCCGTGCGGCACGTCGTCTTCGCGGGCGAGCAGGTGCAGCTGGACGCCGTCGAGCGGTGGCGCGCACGCCACGCCGGGCACCGCATGTGGAACCTGTACGGCATCACCGAGACGACCGTGCACGTGACCGCGTACGAGCTGACCCCCGGCCGGGAACGCAGCGCCGGGCCGATCGGCGTGCCGATGCCGCGCGCGGAGATCCACCTGCTCGACCACACCGGACACCCGGTCGCGCCCTACCAGGTCGGCGAGATCCACGTCGGCGGTCACGGCGTCGCCCACGGCTACTGGGGTCGCCCCGGGCTGACCGCCGAACGGTTCGTGCCGCACCCCAGCCGCCCCGGCGCGCGGCTCTACCGCAGCGGTGACCACGCCTGGCGCGACGAGCACGGCCGCCTGCACTACGCGGGCCGGACCGACGAGCAGGTCAAGGTCCGGGGCTTCCGCATCGAACTGCCCGAGATCCGCGCCGCCCTGCTGGCGCACCCGGCCGTCACCGCCGCCGCCGTGCTGCTGCGCCGTGACGGCGACCACCCCAGGCTGCACGCGTACTTCACCGCGTCCACCGCGCTCGGGGTCGAGGACCTGCGCGACGAACTCGCCCGCACCCTGCCGGTCCACATGATCCCGCACCTGCTGCACCAGGTCGCCGAGATCCCGTTGACCGAGAACGGGAAGGTCGACAAGCAGGCGCTGCTGGCGACCACCGGCCCCACCCGTCCGGCACGGGTGCTCCAGCCACCGCGCACCGACGTCGAACGCGTCCTGCTGGACATCTGGCGCACGGTCCTCGGGCGCGAGGACATCGGCGTGACCGACAGCTTCTTCGTCGTGGGCGGCGACTCGATCAGCAGCCTCCAGGTCGTCGGCGGCGCCGCCGAACACGGCATCCGCCTGACGGTCAAGGACATCTTCGAGCACCCGACCATCCGCGCCGTCGCCGAGCACGCCGGCACCACCTCACCACCCGAGGTCCCGGCCAGCACGCCGTTCTCGTTGATCAGGGCCGAGGACCGCGCGAAGCTGCCGGACACCGTGGTCGACGCCTACCCGCTCGCCTCGTTGCAGGCCGGGATGGTCTACCACATGAACAGCGACCCCGAGGGGTTGCCGTACCACAACGTCGACAGCTTCCGGGTCCGCGGCCCCTGGGAGCCCGATCGGCTCGCACAGGCCGTTCAGGACACCGTCGCCCGGCACGAGAACCTGCGCACCTCGTTCGACTTCGAGCACTACAGCCAACCCCTGCAACTCGTGCACGCCGAGGCCACCCTGCCGATCGTGTTCGAGGACCTCACGCGGCTGCCGGACGCCGACCGCCGCGCGCGGCTGGGCGCACTGCTGCTGCGGGAACGCCGCAACCGGTTCGACCTCGCCGCCCCGCCGTTCGTCCGGTTCTTCTTCGCCCGTCTGTCCGAAGAGGACTTCCAGTGGACGCTCACCGAGCACCACGCCATCCAGGACGGCTGGAGCCTGCACTCCATGATCGCGGAGATCCTGGACCGGTACGTCACCCTGGTCGACGACCCCACGACCCCGCCGTTGCCCCCGCCGCGATCCCTGTACCGCAACTACGTCGCCGCCGAGCTGACCGCGCGCACGGCGGCGGAGTCGAGGGCGTACTGGGAACGCCTGCGCGACCGGGAACCGGAGCAGCTGCTCGCGTGGACCACCCGCCCGAGCGCCGGTGGTGAGCACGGCGCGCGGGACGAGTGGTCGTTCGAGTCGCCGGAGACCGGCCGGTTCGGCTACCTGGAGACCAAGCTCCCCGGCGAGCTGACCGAGCGGCTGCTCGACACGGCCGCGGACCTGGACGTGCCGTTCAAGAGCCTGCTGCTGGCAGCGCACCTGCGCGTGGTCGGCCTGGTGTACGGCACGGACAGCCCGACCAGCGGCGTCACGATGAACGGGCGGCTGGACGAGCCCGGCGCGACCGAGACGCGCGGGCTGTTCCTCAACACGCTGCCGATGCGGCTGCCGCTGCCGGACGGGAGTTGGGCCGGGCTGTGCCGTGCGGCGCTGGCCGCCGAGATCGAACTGCTCCCGCACTGCCGGTACCCGCTGTTCGAGGTGGTCCGGCAGGTCGGCGACGCCGCGCAGTTCGACGTCTCCTTCATCTACAACCACTTCCACGCGTTGACCGAGACCCTGCGGACCGGCCGCGCGCGGATCGTGGACGACAAGATCGACTCGTTCGCCACCGACCGGTCCGAGCCGACCAACATCGGCCTGGTCGCGGGATTCCTGCTCAGCCCGGTCGACGCCAACCTGCTGCTGGCGCTGGACTACGACACCGAACGCGTCGGCCGTCGCCAGGTGGCCTCGATCCGCGAGCTGTACCTCCGGGTCCTGCGCGCCATCGCGGACGACCCGGAGGCGCCCTGGCGGGACGCGGACCTGCGCGGCCCGGACGAGCGGGCGTGGACGGTCGACCCGGTCCCGATCGGCGCCCCGGCCACCCTGCCGGAGCTGTTCGCGGAGGTCGCCGAGCGGAAACCGGACGCGATCGCGATCCGCGACGGCGACGACGAGATCACCTACGCGGACCTGCTGGCGCGCGCGGGTCGCTGGGCGCGGGCGTTGCAGGCGCGGGGAGTCCGGCGCGGCGACCTCGTGGCGCTGGTGCACGAGCACTCCGCCGACCTGCTGCTGGCCATGGTCGGCAGCTTCCTGGCGGGCGCGGGCGTGGTGTTCGCCGACCCGACCCTGCCTCCGGCCCGGCTGGCCCGGATGCTCGGCAGGCTCGGCCACGGGCAGTTGATCACCACCACGGCCGGTCCCGTACCGGACTGGCCCACCCTCGACGCAGCGGACGTCGCCGGCACGACCGACGTGGCCGACGAGATCGCCGACCCGGAGCTGAGGCCGCACGACCTGGCCTACGTGATCCACACCTCGGGCTCGACCGGCGAACCGAAGGCGGTGGCCGTGTCGCACGCCTCGGCCGGTCACTACCTGCGCTGGGCGGCGAGCGAACTCGGGCTGGGCGACGGCCCGGTCCCGCTGTACGCGACGATCGGCGCCGACCTGACGGTGACCAGCCTGCTCGGCCCGCTGGTCGCCGGGGGCACGGTGGTGGTCGTGCGCAGCGAGGACAACCGGGTGGCGTTCGGCAACGCGCTCGCCGCGCCGATCAGCTACGCGGCGGTCAAGGCCACCCCCAGTCACCTGAGGATGATGGCCGCGGGCGGCCGGGAGGACGTCGCCGCCAGTACCAAGGTGCTGATCAGCAGCGGCGAAGCCCTGTCGGGCGAGGACGTCGCCTGGGCGGCGGAGGTGTTCCCCGGCGTGCGGATCGTCAACGAGTACGGCCCGACCGAGGCCACCGTGGGCTGCACGGCGTGGGACACCGACCCGGCCGTGAGCGGTCCGGTGTCGATCGGGCGGCCGTTCGCCGGGTCCAGCATCCAGGTGCTCGACCCGACCGGCAGGCCGGTCCCGGCGGGCACCCCCGGCGAGGTGCACATCGGCGGCCCGCTGGTGGCCTGGGGCTACCTCGGCGACCCGGCGAAGACCGCGGACCGGTTCGTGCCCGACCCGTTCGCCAGTGAACCGGGCACCCGGCTGTACCGCACCGGCGACCTCGGCCGCTGGCTGCCCGACGGCACCCTGGACTACCTCGGCAGGCTCGACGACCAGATCAAGCTCAACGGCCACCGGGTGGAGCCCGGCGAGATCGTCGCGGTGCTCGCCGAACACCCCGACATCACCAGCGCCGCGGTGATCGTCCACGATGGACACCTGGTCGCCTACCTGGCGCCGAACGCGCCCGACGACTGGCGCGAGCACGCCGCCCGGCTGCTGCCCGCGCACATGGTGCCCGCGGTCGCCGCCGCCGTGCCCGAACTGCCGCTCACCGCGAGCGGCAAGCTCGACCGGTCCCGGCTGCCCCGACCGCCCGTGCTCACCGCCCCGACACCGTCCCGCGCGCCGAACACCCCGCTGGAACGGACCATCGCGGACATCTGGCGAGACCTGCTCGACGTCCCCGAGGTCGGCGCCCACGACGACTTCTTCTCGTTGAGCGGCCATTCGCTGGCCCTGATGCAGATGGTCGTGCGGGTGTCGGACGCGGTCGGGACCCGGCTGCTGCTGCCGGACCTGCTCGCCGACCTGACGGTGGCCGGGATCGCCGAGGTGGCGCGGAGGCAGCTCGCCGGGAGCACGGACGACTGATGGCCGAGTCGAGCACCAATCCGCAGTGGACAAGGGGAGAGGCCGTCCAGTGACCAGACCAGCACACGTCGGGCAGTTGGTGCCCGACTTGATCGAGCGCGCCGCCGCGACCTCCTCGGGCCGACCCGCCGTGATCACCAGCGAGGGCGCGGTGACCTACGACGTCCTGTTCGACCGGGCTCGCCGGATCGCGGGCGCGCTGCGGGAACACGGGGTGCGCCAGGGCGACGTCGTGGCGCTGTGCACGCGGCGGGATCCCGACTACGTGGCGAGCGCGCTGGCGGTGTGGTTCGCCGGAGCCGCGTTCATGCCGCTGGACCCGGCACTCCCCGAGGCGCGCAAGGAGCACATGCTCACGACGGCGGGTGTGCGCGTCACGCTCGCGAAGGGGGACGTGGACGCCTCGCCCGGCGTGAAACTCCTCGACGTGGAGCAGGCGTGGCTGCACGAGCCGCTCCTCGACCCGATGCCGGCCAACGCCGACGACCCGGCCGTCGTGATCTACACGTCCGGCTCGACGGGCAAGCCCAAGGGCGTCGCGCTGGCCCACCGCGGCGTCGCCGGGACCATCAACGCACTGCTCGCCCGACCCGCGCTGCGCTCGCGTCCGGTCGGACTCGCCGTGTGCGCGCAGACCTTCGACGTCTCGGTGTTCGACATGATGTACGCGCTCGCCTCAGGGGGAGCGGTGGTGCTCGCCGACCCCGCCGAACGGGTGGACCCGGACGCGATCGCCGGTCTGGTGCGGGACCACGGGATCGGGTGGGTCGCGGCGACGCCGACGTGGATGCACATGCTGGTCACCCTCCGCCCGGACTGCCTGCGCGGCGTGCTGGCGATCTGCGCGGGCGAACTGCTCACCTCGACCCTGGTCTCGCTGCTGCTCGACGCCGGCGCGGAGGTGTGGAACGCCTACGGACCCACGGAGACCACGATCTTCAGCGTGATCCACGAGCTGCCCGAACCCATCACCGGGGCGGCGCCGGTCGGCCGGATGCTGACCGGGG
>DATMCA010001792.1:0-9354 GCA_035559015.1 Umezawaea sp.
TTCGAACTGGCCGACGACCTGCACGCGATCCAGGTGGAGGTCCTCTGCTGGTGCGGTCTACCAGGGCGGTTCAACGCTCGGGTGCGAGCCGGACGGGTGATTCGGGCCGGGGACACCGTGATGGTGGCGGACACGGAGCAGATGCGACCTGACACGGAGCGTGGCAGTGTCCCAGAACACACCGAAACTACTGTGCGCTACCAAGTGCTGTGTCGGCGTCACTTCCGACTAGGCGACCTAGGGCCGAACGTAGCCCAAAGTGGTCAGCTTAGGCTGGCGTAAGCGCACACTTACGAGGGGTACTGCTCCATTCGTGTGACGAACTCGCACGGTAGCTTGATAACGCGTCACGATCCTGGCGCGATTGCATCCCTTAGTAGGAAGCCTTCGTTGACGGGTGAAAGACGTCACTGTGGGCGACCATGACCGTATACCGGGGAACGAACGGACCAATCCGTACGTTGCACTCGGTGAGCAAGAAGCCTGGGCCCCGGCCCTGAGGCCGAGCGAAAGGACAGCGCCATGGCCGACCGCGTTCTACGTGGCAGCCGGCTCGGAGCAGTCAGCTACGAGACGGACCGCAACCACGACCTAGCCCCGCGCCGTGTCGCGCGGTTCGCCTGCCCCAAGGGGCATGACTTCGAGGTTCCGTTCTCCGACGACGCCGAGCTGCCTCCGACCTGGGAATGCCGCCTCCACGGCACCGAGTCGAAGATCATCGACGGGGTCGAGCCGGAGGCCAAGAAGATCAAGCCCCCGCGCACGCACTGGGACATGCTCCTGGAGCGTCGGACGATCCCCGAGCTGGAGGAGCTGCTCGACGAGCGCCTCGAAGAGCTGCGCGGACGGCGTACCCGCACCGCCTGACCCAGGCGTGCCGAGACCACAAGGGGCCGCCCACCGGATTTCCGGTGGGCGGCCCCTTGTCGGCGTTCTAGAACGTGCGTGACGCCCGCTGAGCCCCGCCAGGCCCTTTCGGGACCCGGCGGGGGCTCGCGAGGTGTCAGGTGCCGCTGGGCGTCTTGGCCTTCGGCGCGAAGACATTCTTCAGCTGGGTGCCGCGGCGGCGCAGGCCCCACTTGGTGACCCGGATGAGGGCCTCGCGGACGACGTTGCCACTCATCTTCGACTCGCCGATGATCCGGTCGGTGAAGGTGATCGGGACCTCGACGATCCGGAAGCCCAGCTCGTGGGTGCGCCACGACAGGTCGATCTGGAAGCAGTAGCCCGAGGACGCCACGTTGTGCAGCTTGAGCTTGCGCAGCACCTCGGCGCGGTACACGCGGAACCCGGCCGTGATGTCCTTGATCGGCGCGCCGAGGGCGATCCGCGAGTACAGGTTGGCGCCGCGCGAGAACACCTCCCGCGACTTCGGCCAGTTCACGACGCTGCCGCCGGTCACGTAGCGCGAGCCGATCACCAGGTCCGCGCCCGCAGCGGCGTCGAGCATCCGGGGCAGGTCCTCGGGCGCGTGGGAACCGTCCGCGTCCATCTCGACGAGGAACTCGTAGCCGCGCTCCAGCCCCCAGCCGAAGCCCGCGACGTACGCCGCGCCGAGCCCCGCCTTCTCCGTGCGGTGCAGCACGTGGACGCGCTCGTCCGCGACCGCCATCTCGTCGGCGACCTGACCTGTCCCGTCGGGGCTGCCGTCGTCGACCACGAGGGCGTGCACCTCGGGCAGTGCGGCGTGCAGCCGCTTGACGATCGTCCCGATGTTGTCCCGCTCGTTGTAGGTCGGGATCACCACCAGCACCGGCCCGAGCTCGCGGTCAGGCTGCGCCTGCTGGTCCGCCATCCGTGTCCTCCTCGCCGGGGCCCACCTCGGGCTCCGGACGCGCTACTCGTCGTTTTTGGGTCAAGCCGAACACCACGGCCAGGAGCCCCAGTGCGGACATCACCCACTCGGGCCAAGCACCAAGCCGAGTGGCCAGCGTAGTCTGCCCGCGCAGCGGCAACCTCTCGACCAGTGCGGCGGGGGTGAACATGCCGGTCTTCTGGGTGACGTGCCCGTCTGGCGCGACCATGGCGCTGACGCCGCTGGTGGCGGCCACCACGACCGCCCGGCCGTGCTCCACCGCGCGGACCCTGGACATGGAAAGCTGCTGGTAGGTCATCTCGGTGTACCCGAAAGTGGCGTTGTTGGTCGGGATGGCGATGAGGTTCGCGCCGGTCTTCACGTTCTCCCGGACGATCTCGTCGAACGCGACCTCGTAGCACGTGTCCAGGGACACCTTCGCCGGTCCCATGACGAACCCGTCGGGGTCGGTCCCCGGCTGGAAGTTGTTCGCCCGGTCCACCAGCTTGCTGAAGATCCGGAAGAACGACCGGTAGGGCATCGTCTCGCCGAACGGCTGGAGCTTGCGCTTGGTGTAGGTGTCGATCGGGCCGCGCTCCGGGTCCCACAGGACGACGGTGTTGCGCGGCAGGCCGTCGTCGCCGACCACGACCGCGCCGACCGCGATGGGCGCGGCGATGGCCTCGGCGGCCTGCTGGATCCGCAGGGCGGCGTCGGCGTTGCGGAACGGGTCGATGTCGGAGGAGTTCTCCGGCCAGATGACCAGGTCCGGTTTGGGCTGCTTGCCGTCGCGGACGTCCTGGGCCAGTTCCAGCGTGCGCTTGACGTGGTTGTCCAGCACGGCGCGGCGCTGGGAGTTGAAGTCGAGGCCCGCCCTGGGCACGTTGCCCTGGATGGCCGCCACGACGGCCGTGCCCGCGCTGGCGTCGGTGCCGACGACCCCGTTGGCCGCCAGGCCCGCCGCCACCGGCAGGACGACCAGCAGGGCCGGGACGATCGGCCGGGCGCGCAGGTCCCGCACGACCGCGGCCAGCCCGAAGCCGGTCAGGGTGACGGCGAACCCGATCAGCGGGGCGCCGCCGAGCGCGGCCAGGGGCAGGTACCAGCCCTCCGGCTGGCCGAACGCGATCTTGCCCCACGGGAACCCGCCGAACGGGAACACGCCGCGCAGCAGCTCGTCGGCCACCCACAGCAGTGCCGCCCAGAGCGGCGCGAGCGGGAGTTTCGACACCACCGCCATGGCAGCGGTGCCCAGGCCGATCAGGGCCGCGCAGGCGAGGCTCAGGGGCAGCCACGCCACCGGGCCGACGAACTCGCCGGTCCACGCGAGCAGCGGGACGAGGAAGCCGAGGCCGAACAGCACGCCGTACCCGAAGCCGGCCCGCGCGCGACGGCCGTGCAGGGTCCAGCCGAGCAGGGCGAAGCCGAGGGGGGCCAGCCACCAGACCGTGCGCGGCGGGAAGCTCAGGTAGACCAGCACACCCCCGCCCGCGGACAGGAGCACCCGGAGGAGGAGACCGCGCAGGTCGCGCGGAGGACGGCTGGGCGGGGTTTCGGCGACGGGCGTGTCCGACGCCACGGGAGTTGCGACCACCGGGTGAGCGTACGAGCCCGAGGTCACGGCCCGGTGAGGGCGGGCCGCGACCCCTCCCGGGGTGATACCCCGAAGTGGGATTTCAGGGTTGTCACCGATGCGAACCGGACGGGACGCGGGCACTGTTGACCACATGACATCGACATTGACGAGGCCCCAGCACAAGAAGGTCATCGCCGGCGTGTGCGCCGGTCTCGCCGATCGCTTCGGCATGGCGCCGAACACCGTGCGGCTGATCTTCGTCCTCTCCTGCCTGCTCCCCGGCCCGCAGTTCGTGGTCTACCTCGTCCTGTGGTTCATGATGCCGAAGGCCGGCTACTGACCCGCTAGGTCAGGTGGAGCGCCGCGGTCAGCACGAGTCCGCCGATCGCGATGAGCCACGTGTAGGGCAGGGTCGAGGCCATCACCTTCTCCGGCCGCACCCCCGCGTACTGCGCGCTCCACACGGTCTGGGTGCTCGTCGGGTCCGAGACGCCGAGCACCTGGCCGTAGGAGGCCATCAGCCCGAGCACGGCCGTGGACGGGTAGATCCCGCCCGACACCAGCACACCCGCGACGCCGGCACCGAGGCCGTAGACGTTGAACGGCCCCCGGTACAGGCACAGCGGCACCAGCGCGGCGAACACCAGCACGAACAGCACGGTCCCCGACGGGCTCAGCGCCGAGACGATCGGGGTCAGGGCGCTGACGGCGCCGGGCAGCCGGACCGCCGAGAGCAGCATCCCGATGGCCACGAACAGCACGATCGGCGGCGCGGCGACGTCGAACGCCCGGTAGAGCGAGCGCAGGGCCCGTTCGCCGAGCTTGCCGGGCCGGGTCGTGGTCAGCAGCCCGTAGACCACGCCCGCGAGCAGGGACGGCACGATCGGCACGTGGAAGCCCAGCGCGAGCACGATCGGCACGGCCGGGGCGACCAGCGCGTACCAGGGGGCGTCACCGCGCCGGACCCTGGTGGACGGGGGCTTGGCGTCGAGCCGGACCGCCCAGGCGTGCCGGGCGCCGCGGCGGCGGGTCTCGACCAGGATGTAGAGCAGGCTGCCCGCCACCACGATCGGGAACAGCGTGAGCTGGAACGACCGGACCTGCTCGATCGGGATCTTGATGGCGTCGGACAGGAACTGCCAGCCGATGAGGTCCAGCGGGAGGCCGGTGGCGATGCCCATCAGGACGGTGCCGCCCGCCACCACGGGCCGGACGCCCACGGCGATCATGGCCGGGATGCCGACGACACCGGCGAGCATGGCCGCGGGCGCGGAGCCGGTGATGCTGCCGCACAGCACCGCCACGCAGTAGACGCCGAGCGCGACCACGACGGGTCGTTCGCCGCCGAACTCCACGATCTTGCGCACGAGCGTCGACGCGATGCCCGTGTCCTCCATCAGCGTGCCCAGCCACGACCCCAGCAGCACCGCGATCATCGTCGCGGCCAGCAGGGTCGAGCCGGTCTGCAGGACGGTCGTGCCGACGCTGTTCTTGTCCCCCAGCACGGAGGCCCCAGCCAGCAGCGCGATGACGACCGCCATCAGGCCGAGCGCGAACGCGGTGGGCAGCACGCGGGTGAGCATCAGGACGACCCCGACGGCCATCACGGCCAGGATTGCGTATCCCACGGGTCAACCTCCGAGTTCGGCTAGGGCGGCGGACAGCTGCAACGGGCTGCGCCGCAGGCCGCTGGCGCGGTGGGCGTAGCGGTGGGCGACGACCTCGTCGGCGCCCACGACGTGGCCGCGGACCCGGAGCGGGCCGACGCGGCAGACGACGTGGTCCAGGCGGTGGCGCAGCTCGCGCGCCAGTCCGCCGTGCAGGCGGTGGTGCACGACCTCGTGCGCGACGGCGGCCCTGCGCAGCGCGTCGGGCGTGACGTCGGTCCAGCCCTTGCGGGCGGCGACGTCCGCGAGCAGCGCGAGGCCGTCGGTGTGGACGGTCACCGTGTGCGTGCGGGCGTGGTACTCGGCGAGCGTCACGACGTCCTTCGCGACGCCGTTCGCCTCCTCCACCACGTGCACGTCCGGGTCCTCCAGGGGCAGTTCGTCGCCGAACGCCAGCGCGGTGACGGCCCACGAGCGGAGCTGCTCGTCGGTGCGGTCCTCGTGGGTCGCCGTGGCTCTCAGCAGCGCCACGGCCAGGTCCTCGTCGGTGCTCACCCCCGGTCCTCCAGGATCGCGACGAGCGGCTCGTCCGGCGTGCGGGACTTCAGCTCGGCGCCGATCAGCGCCACGAGCTGGTCGCGGTCGAGCACCCCGGACAGGTCGGCGATCTTCGGGCCGACCAGCAGCCACACGGCCGGGGCCCGGCTGCCGCCGTCGCCGACGCGGGTGTGCTCGTCGACCAGCCTGGCGAGCGTCCCGGAGGCCTCGCCGACGCTGGTGCGCTCGACGTGCGCGTTCGCGCTGTGCAGCCGGACCACGCCGTCGGCGTCGACCACCCGCACGTGCTGCGCGACCGGCCGGAACCGACCCAGGAACCCCTTCGGCCTGCTCCTCGCGCCCAGCGCCCGGTGGTGACCGGTGCGGGCGAGTTCACTGACCTCGCTGCCGGGCACGCCCAGCGTGCGGGCCACGTCGGCGAGCACCCGGGCGTCGTCCGCCACGGCGGCGCGGTCCTTGGTCCGCAGCTCCGTCGCGCCGGTGGCGACGGCGAGGATCAGGTTGCGCTGCGGGTCGACCGTCACGTCGACCTCCACCCCCGCCGGGTCCGCGCCCTGCGCGATGACCGCCTGCTCCGCCTGGGCGCGCACCGCGAGGACGTCGGTGTGCGACGGGTTGGGCACGATCTTCTCGACCGACTCGCGGACCAGCGCCAGCGCTGCGCCCAACGGGCTGATGACCTCGCTGTGCGCGGCGATCCGCCAGTCCAGTTCGGACTCGACGCCCAGGAACGGGGTCACCGCGGCGGCCCCGCCTCCCCCACCGACCAGGCTCAGGGTCTTCCGGTCGAGGCCGTAGCCCGACACCAGCTCGTCCACCACGGCCCGCACCGGCTTGACCGCCTGGCGCAGCACCGCTCTCGCCGCGTCCTCAATGGACAGTCCGAGCGCCTTCGCCAGCGGCTCCAGGGCCAGTCGCGCGGCCTCGGGGTCGCAGTGCGCGTAGCTGTCCGCGGGCACGCCGCCCAGCGCGTTGGCCGCGCAGGTCAGGGTGAGCGCGTACCGCGTGCCGTCGGGGGTTTCCAGCGCCACGTAGTCCGCCGGGTCGCCCTGCTTCGGCGCGATGGTCACGAGCTTCGCCCCCGCCAGGGCTTTCGCGGGGGCGAAGCAGGCGTAGGCGAGTCCGGCGATGTGGGCGCTGCGCGGCCCGACCGCCCGGACGGACGTCCCGTCGAGCCGCACCAGCGACCCGCCGCCCACGCCTACCGTACGGACGTCCAACGCGGGCAGGTACGTCTCGCGGCCGCCGAGGCGGGCATGCCGCACCTGCACCCGGCCGCGCCGCACGACGCTGATGTCGGTCGACGTGCCGCCGGTCTCCAGGAACACGCCCTCGCTGAGCCGCTCCCCCATCAACGCCCCGGCCACCCCGGCCGCCGGACCGGACAGGGCCGTGAGCAGCGGCCGTTTCCGCATCTCCGGCAACGACATCACGCCGCCGTCGCCGCGCATCACCATCAGCGGCGCGGTGATGCCCGCCGCCTCGACGCTGCGCTCGACCAGGTCGGCGGTCTCCACCATCCGCGGCATGATCCCGGCGTTCAACACCGCCGTGCGGGCCCGCTTCGCCAGCCCGTACAGCCCGGTGATCTCGTGCGTCGCCGTGGCCAACAGCCCCTGCGACCGGGCCTGCGCCACGACCGCCTGTTCCCCCAGCGGGTCGTCGACGCTGAACGGCTGCACCGCCACGACGACCTCGGCGCCCTCCTCCACGACCTTCGCCACGGCCGCCTTGACCTCGACCAGGTCCTCGGCGTCCCGCACCCCGGCGTACCGGATCGGCAGCCCCCTGCCCGGCGTGAGCTGGAGCTTCGCCAGGCCCCTCAGCCTGCCGGTCGCCCACGACTCGAAGCCGCGGCCGACACCGACCACGCCGACGGTCGCCACGTC
Source organism: Umezawaea sp. (assembly GCA_035559015.1). Taxonomy (GTDB): domain Bacteria; phylum Actinomycetota; class Actinomycetes; order Mycobacteriales; family Pseudonocardiaceae; genus Umezawaea. Next base: position 7,426 of record DATMCA010001792.1, read on the forward strand.
ACCCTCCAGCAGGGCGTTGGTGGCCTGGGTGGTGCCGTGCGCCAGGAACGACACCGAGGAGGCGTCGATCCCGGTCTGCTCCTGGAGTTCGCGCAACGCGGCCAGGATGCCGTGCGCGACCCCGTCGGGGTGGTCGTGGCTGGTGGGGACCTTGACCTGGCCGAGCAGGGCGAACGTCGTCGCGTCAACGGCCACGGCGTCGGTGAACGTGCCACCGACGTCGATGCCGATCCGGACGGGGTGTGGCTTCATCGCGAACACCTCCGGGTTCTGGGGGATTTCAGTAGCCGCGCACGTCGGGCCAGTGGCGTTCGACGCCCGCCTGGTCCAGGAGCTGGGCGAACTCGTCGTGCAGCTTGGGGTCGGTGCGGATCTGGCGTGGGGACCTCCCGCGGCGCAGGGCGAAGCCCGCGAGGTGGCCCGCGACCTCGCCGACGTTCCACTCGACCGGGTGGAGGCGGTAGCAGCCGTTGGTGATGTGGGTGGTGCCGATGTTCTTGCCCGCGGGTAGCAGGTTGTCGACCCGTTGCGGCAGGAGTGCGCCGAGCGGGATCTCGAAGGGGACGCTGGCGATGTCGACGTAGCCGTCGCCGGCGGTGGAGGGGTGCAGGTCGATCCGGTAGCTGCCGACGCCGACGGAATCGGCGTACCTGGTGCGCTTGCCGGGGCCGAGCAGGTCCAGGGACACGTCGTGCTCGGTGATCGTGGTGACCGCCTTGATCCGGCGGGACTCGCGGACGTACGCCGACTTGGCCAGGCCGTCGGACGTGCCCATCACGTCGTGGCGCAGCCGAAGGCCGGGGAAGCCGGTGCCGCCGTCGACGCGCGGGGCCTCGGTCTGGAGCCAGTGCAGGACCGACAGGGAGAGCTGCTTGGCCTCGTCGTGGGCCTTGGCGACCGCCGCGGCGTCGACGTGCCCCTCGATCTCCAGGGCCGGGGACAGCCAGTAGTCGTTGAGCGGCCAGTTGACCAGCGTGATGTCGGAGTCGAACGCGCCGGGCTGGTGCACGCCGCGCGCGAGGATGCGGCGGAACGCCCACAGCTCCTTGTCCCCCGCGTCGGCGCTCTGGTCGGCGGTGATGGCCAGCGGGTCGGTGTCCGGGTTCGGTTCGAACGTCCGGGCGACCGGTTCCAGCGTGCGCGGGTCGGGGGCGGTGAAGCCGAGCAGCGGGCCGGGCCAGAACTCCGGCCGGTAGGAGCGCCAGAAGTCGTACATCCGGGGCTTGTCGACCACGTGGTCCTCGCCCGCGTGGTGCGAGAGGGCGAAGCAGTAGGTGATGCCCTGGAGGTTCAGCGGGTCCGCGGTGTCCGGGGCGTGCGGCTCGTCGTGCTCGGCCCGCGACTCCGCGCCCACCACGTGCTCGACCCCGGCCATCGGCAGCAGGTCGCCGTTCTCCGTGGCGTCCAGCACGTAGTCGGCGCGCACGGTGGTCGTGTTGCCGTCGTCGTCGAGGAGGTCCACGGCGTCGACCGCGTCACCGGTGGTGTGCACGCCGGTCGGCCGGTGCCGCAGGAGCACGGTGATCCGCCCGGCGCTGCGGTGCGGCGCCAGCGCGGCCTCCAGCACCGCCAACGCCACGCGAGGTTCGTGGCAGAGCTTGGAGACGCGGCCCGCGCCGGGGTTCAGCTCGGCCAGCCGCATCGCCTCGGCGCGCAGCGGGTAGTGCCTGCGGTAGTAGTCGCGGATGCCCTCGCGAACCCGCCGGTAGGACGCCGTGGCACCGAACCGCTCGATCCACGGGTTCTCGTCCGGCGGCACGCCCTGCGCCGTCAGCTGCCCACCGACCCAGTCCGTCTCCTCGGTGAGCACCACGCGGTGCCCCGCGCCGGCCGCGGCGAGCGCCGCGGCCACCCCACCCAGGCCTCCTCCGACGACGAGGATCTCGGTGTCCAGTTCGGTCATCTCACGTCCTTCACGGTGGTGCCGGG
>DATMCA010001793.1:0-10267 GCA_035559015.1 Umezawaea sp.
GTTGATCACAGAGGTACGACAGTTCTCGGCGGGTCAAGCGGAACCGAGTCGGTCCAGCAGACCCCGGTACTTGGGCATCACCCGGCTGAGCACTTCGCCTAGCTGCTCTTCCTTGTGCAACTGGGCCCAGCGGTCGGCTAATGCGAGCCGCACCACATCTTGCTTCGATCGGCCTTCGGCAGCCGCGAGTTCCGCGAGCCGCCGACTCTCCTCGTCATTCAGACGCAGGGTCATCGCCATTCCGGACACGGTACCAATCTGATACCACAGACACCAGGTTTCGTTTTATAACACTGTTACGATACGATGGGGAGGTGCCTCGACCCAAGACTCACGATGACGCGCTGCGCGTGAAGCTGCTGAACCGCGCGGGTGAACTGCTGTCCAACGAAGGACCCAGTGCGTTGAGCTTGCGCCGGCTGGCGGCGGACGTCAATACCTCGACCACCGCCGTCTACTCGCTCTTCGGCGGCAAGCCGGCGCTCCTGGACGCCCTCTACGACGAGGGCTTCCGCCGGTTCGGTGAACGCCTGGCGATGGTCCCCGAGACCGACGACCCGGTGGAGGACCTGATCCAGATCGCGCTGACCTACCGCGACAGCGCGCTCCAGGACCGCCAGTTCTACGTGGTCATGTTCAGCAAGGTGGTGCCGGACTTCATGCCGACCACCGAGACCTACATCGCCGCTTCCGGCACCTTCGTGCCAGTGGTCAAGACGGTGCAGCGCGCCATCGACAACGGGTCGTTCCTGCCGAACGAGGCGCCCGAGGTCATCGGCCTGGCGCTGTGGAGCATCTGCCACGGGCTGGTCAGCCTGGAGATCTACGGCATCCTGCCGCCGGGGCTGGAGATCGCCCCCGTGTTCGAGCGGGCCGTGCGGGCCAGCGCCGACGGCTGGCGCACGCACTGAGCGGACGGAAGGGGCCCGGGGAGGCGGCCGCCGCGAAACCTCCCCGAACCCCGTCCTGAACTGCCCTAGTCGGACAGTCCGCTGCGCAGCGCGCTGATCAGCTCGCCGTCGGCGGTGTCGCCGTCGAGCGACCAGATCATCGCGCCGCCGAGATCGCGGTCGGCGATGTACCGACCCTTGCGCTTGATCTCCACGGCGTCGTCCCACGTCCAGAAGGTCGTGCCGTCGAACAGCCAGGCGTGGCCCGCCTTCGTGTCGCGGTAGACCTTGAACTTGGACAACTGGCCCTTGAGGACCTTGTAGTCCTCGAAGCCCGCCTCGTACGTGCCCGGCGCGGGGCCCGTCGCGGCCTGGAAGAGACCGTTGTTCGCGTTGGTCACGCCGGTCCAGCCGCGGCTGTAGAACGGCACGCCCAGCACGACCTTGTCCCTCGGCGCGCCCCGTGAGAGGTACGCGTCGACGGTCACCTGGGAGCTGAACTTCGACGCCGAGGGGTCGCCCTTGGGCGTCTTCAGCGACGACTGCTGGTTCGTGATCGGGTCCCACGCGCCGTGGTAGTCGTAGCCCTGGAGGGTCGCGAACGTGAGGTCGCGGAACACCTTGCGGGTCTCGATGCCCCGGTCGAGCTGCACCGGGTCGGCGGGCAGGAACGCGGTCAGGTCGTACTTCTGCCGCGTCGACCGGCCGAGCTGGTCGAGCTGCTTGCGGTACTCCGCGACGAGCGCGGTGAAGTTGACCTTGTCCTCGGGGCGCACGACGTTGCCGGTGTTGCCCTCGCTCGCGGGCCACTCCCAGTCGAGGTCGATCCCGTTGAACAGACCGGCCGCCGCGCCGGGCGCGTCCACCAGGTTGCCCTTGATCCACAGGTCGAGGCAGGACTTCACGTGGGCGGCGCGCGACTGGGGTGTGAGGGCGGCGTTCGAGAAGTACTTCGAGCCGGTCCAGCCGCCGAGCGAGATGTTGACCCGGAGCCTCGGGTTCTTCGCCTTGAGCTCCTTGAGCTGGTTCAGGTTGCCCGAGAGCGCCTGGCCCGCCACGTCCGCGACGCCGTCCACGCTCTGCTCGGCGGTGAACGGGCGCTGGTAGTCGGCCCACGGGTCGCTGCTGTAGCACTTCCCGGACTCGTCCAGGAACCCGAACGCGTAGTTCAGGTGGGTCAGCTTCTTCGCGGTGCCGTTGGCGACGAGGTCCTTCACCAGGAAGTTGCGGTCGTAGCCGCTCCACTGGGTGTAGTACCCAACGGTTCGCTGCCCGTCCCCGTGGCCGTGCCCGTACGACTCGACGTCGGCGTTGGCCGAGGGCGCGAGCGATGCGGAAAGGGCTCCGGCCAGTAGGACGGACAGCCCCACTCTCCTACTCGACATGCTGCTCCTAGCGAGGCGGCGGTCACGGTGTGTGGTCCAGACCACGGTAGGACCAAGGTCTAGACCACTGCTACGACCGTTCGGCTCAATCCGTGCCTACCAAGACACTGGGAGCGGTGTCAGACGGCCCCGTACAGCCGATCGCCCGCGTCACCGAGCCCCGGCACGATGAAACCGGAGTCGTTGAGCCGCTCGTCGATGCTCGCCGTCACCAGCCGGACGGGCAGTCCGGAGTCCTCCAGGAACTTGACGCCCTCGGGCGCCGCGAGCGCGCAGATCGCCGTCACGTCGGTCGCCCCGCGCCCGGTCAGCAGCTTGATCGTGTAGGCCATCGACCCGCCGGTCGCCAGCATCGGGTCCAGCACCATCACCGGACGGCCCGCGAGGTCCGTCGGCAGCGACTCCATGTACGGCGTCGGCTGCAACGTCTCCTCGTCGCGCGCCAGCCCCACGAACCCCATCTGCGCGTCCGGGATCAGCTTGTGCGCCTGGTCGGCCATGCCCAGCCCGGCCCGCAGCACCGGCACCAGGAGCGGCGGGTTCGCCAGCCGGAACCCGGTCGTCCGCGCCACCGGCGTGTGCACCCGCTCCTCGGCCACGGGCGCGTTCCGCATCGCCTCGTAGACCAGCATCACGGTCAGCTCCTGCACCGCCGCCCGGAACGCCGCGTTGTCCGTCCGCGCGTCCCGCATCGTGGTGAGCCGAGCCCTGGCCAGGGGGTGGTCGACAACAAGCACGTCCATGCCGCGCAGACTATCCGCCGCGAACGGGTTCCGGGCGGTCGTGCCGCGGGCGCGCCTGGCGATAGCCTCGGCGCCATGGCTGACCACGTTCGGATCGGTGTGCTCGGCGCGTCCCGGATCGCTCCCATGGCGGTGATCAAACCCGCGCGCACGTCGTCGGCCGCGGTCGTCGTGGCGGTGGCCGCGCGGTCGCGGGACAAGGCGCGGGCGTTCGCGGACAAGCACGGGATCGGGCGGATCCACGACGACTACCGGGCGCTGCTGGACGACCCCGCCGTCGACGCCGTCTACAACCCGCTGCCCAACGGGCTGCACGGGCACTGGACGCTGGCGGCCCTGGCGGCCGGGAAGCACGTGCTGTGCGAGAAGCCGTTCACCGCGAACGCCGACGAAGCCGCCGCGGTGGCCGAGGCGGCCGCCGCGAGCGGGCTGGTGGTGATGGAGGCGTTCCACTACCGCTACCACCCGCTGGCCCAGCGGATGGCGGAGGTCGTGGCGAGCGGTGAACTGGGCGAGCTGCGACACGTCGAGGCGCACGTGTGCTTCCCGCTGCCGATCTTCTCCGACATCCGGTACGACCTCGGGCTGGCGGGCGGGGCGATGATGGACGCGGGCTCCTACACCGCGAGCATCGTGCGGCTGCTCGGCGGCGGGGAGCCGGAGGTGCGGTCGGCCCGCGCCCTGCTGCGCACGCCGGGCGTCGACCGCGCGATGCGGGCCGAGGTCGTCTTTCCCTCGGGGTGCACGGGAACCGTGCACGCGTCCCTGTGGTCGGCCGGGGCGCTGCTTCGGATCTCCGCGAAAGCCGTCGGCACGGCGGGCACGATGAACGTGCTCAACCCGCTGGCACCGCAGGCCCCGCACCGGCTTTCGGTGCGCGCCAACGGGAACAGCCGCGTGGAGCGGTTCTCCCGACGCCCGTCCTACGCCTACCAGCTGGACGCCTTCACGGACGCGGTGCTGCACGGGACGCCGTTCCCCACCACCTCCGCCGACGCCGTGGCGAACATGACGCTGATCGACTCGGTGTACCGGGCGGCCGGCCTGCCGGTCCGGCAGCCGACCCCCGCGTAACAGCGGACACGGGGCGTCCCGACTCCTAGACTTGGCCGCGTGAGCGACGAGCTGGTTCCCAACGACCCCGGTCGGATGCGCGCGTCCGACGCCGACCGCGAGCGCGTGGCGCAGGTGCTGCACAAGGCTGCGGCAGAGGGCAGGCTGGACCTGCACGAACTGGACGAACGGCTGGGGGCCACGTACTCGGCGAAGACCTACGGCGAACTGGTGCCGATCACCGCCGACCTGGGGGTGCCGTCCCCCGCGCTGCTGCCGGCGGTCCCGCGGTCCGCCGCGGTCGACCGGATCGGGGGCACGCCGGGGTCGTCGATCTCGTTCGCGTTCTGGTCCGGGTGCGACCGCAAGGGCGACTGGGTCGTCCCGCGGTACCACAACGCGGTGGCGATCATGGGCGGTGTTTCGCTGGACCTCACGCAGGCCCGGTTCGCCGAGCCCGAGGTGACGATCAACGTGTTCGCGTTCTGGGGTGGCGTGGACATCGTCGTGCCGGAGGAGGTGACGGTGATCGTGAGCGGGATGGGGTTCATGGGGGCGTTCGAGAACCGGACCACTTCTACGCCGTCGATCCCGGGTGGGCCGGTGGTGCGGATCACGGGGTTGGCGTTGATGGCCGGGGTGGATGTGAAGAGGCCGAAGAGGAAGAAGGTCAAGAACAAGGATCGGCCGGAGTTGGAGGACTGATCCTCGGGGGCTCACTGGGGTGGGGCTCCCTCACCCCCGCTCGCGCGATTGTCTCCGATCATTGATGGAGGGCGCTTCGGATCGGGGGCGGGGAGGGTGTGTTCGGGAGCCGGGTGGGTGGAGAAGTCCTGCTGGGTCGTTGGCTGGGATTTGGGGTGGAAGCCCGCCCGAGGCGTTGGGGTCTTCGGTCGGGACGTTGCTCGCACGCTGCTTCGGGGGGCCGAAGGTGTGGTGTGGATCTCTGTTGACCTGCGGAAACGTCTTCGCTTGGGACGGGCGTGCCAGTCCGCTTAGAGTGGGTCCCATGGCTGCCGCTCCGTCACCATCGCCGTTGGCACCGCTGCCACCGGCCCTTGCCGATGCCGTTCGGGACGACGCTTCGCTGCGTCGGTTCCTGCACGGTCTGCCCGGCGTCGACCAGGTCGGCGTGGAACAACGCGCGGCCGGTCTGGCGACCCGCAGCATCAAGAAGGCCTCGAAGATGTGGGCCATCGACACCGCGATCTCCATGGTGGACCTGACCACGCTCGAAGGGGCGGACACCGCCGGGAAGGTGCGGTCGTTGGCGGCCAAGGCGCGGCGGCCCGATCCGGACCGGCCCGAGGTGCCGAAGGTCGCCGCGGTGTGCGTGTACCCGGACATGGTGGGCACGGCGAAGGCCGAGCTCGAAGGTACGGGGGTGCACGTCGCCAGCGTGGCGACGGCGTTCCCGTCCGGGCGGTCGATCATGGCCGTGAAGCTCGCCGACACTCGGTACGCGGTGGAGCAGGGCGCTGACGAGATCGACATGGTGATCGACCGCGGCGCGTTCCTGTCCGGCGACTACGGCGCGGTGTTCGACGAGATCCGGCAGGTCAAGGAGGCGTGCGGGGACGCGCACCTCAAGGTGATCCTGGAGACCGGCGAACTGGCGACCTACGACAACGTGCGGCGCGCGTCGTGGCTTGCGCTGCTGGCGGGTGGCGACTTCATCAAGACGTCGACCGGCAAGGTGGCGCCCGCGGCGACGCTGCCGGTGACGCACGTGATGCTCCAGGCCGTGCGGGACTGGCACCAGCAGACCGGCGAGCTGCGCGGGGTGAAGCCCGCGGGCGGGATCCGGAGCACCAAGGACGCGATCAAGTACCTGGTGGCCGTGCACGAGGTCGCGGGGCCCGAGTGGTTGACCGCCGACCTGTTCCGGTTCGGCGCCTCGACCCTGCTCAACGACCTGCTGATGCAGCGGCGGACCCAGTTGGACGGCCACTACAGCGGCCCCGACTACGTGACGGTGGACTGAGGACGATGAGTCAACTCTGGGAATACGCCCCGGCACCCGAGTCGCGGGACATCGCGAACCTCAAGCCCGCGTACAAGATGTTCGTGGACGGGAAGTTCGTCGAGGGCTCGGGCGAGCCGCTGAAGACGATCAACCCCGGCACCGAGGAGGTGCTCGCGGAGGTCAGCACGGCGTCACCGTCCGATGTGGACACCGCGGTGAAGGCCGCTCGCCGCGCTTACGACCGGGTGTGGGGCAAGATGCCCGGCACCGAGCGGGCGAAGTACATCTACCGCATCGCGCGCCTGGTCCAGGAGCGCTCGCGGGAACTCGCGGTGCTGGAGAGCCTGGACAACGGCAAGCCGATCAAGGAGTCGCGGGACGTCGACGTGCCGACGGCCGCGGCGCACTTCTTCTACCACGCGGGCTGGGCGGACAAGCTGTCCTACGCCGGGTACGGGCCGGACCCGCAGCCGCTGGGCGTCGCGGGCCAGGTGATCCCGTGGAACTTCCCGCTGCTGATGGCGGCGTGGAAGATCGCGCCCGCGCTGGCGACCGGCAACACGGTGGTGCTCAAGCCCGCCGAGACGACGCCGCTGACCGCGCTGGTGCTGGCCGAGATCATCCAGCAGGCCGACCTGCCGCCGGGCGTGGTGAACATCCTGCCGGGCGCGGGTGACATCGGCGCCGCGCTGGTCGAGCACGCTGACGTCAACAAGATCGCGTTCACCGGGTCGACCGAGGTCGGCAAGCTGATCCAGCGCCGGCTCGCGGGCACCGGCAAGAAGCTGACGCTGGAACTGGGCGGCAAGGCGGCGAACATCGTGTTCGACGACGCGCCGATCGACCAGGCCGTCGAGGGCATCGTCAACGGCATCTTCTTCAACCAGGGCCACGTCTGCTGCGCGGGTTCACGCCTGCTGCTCCAGGAGTCGATCGCCGAGGAGTTCCTGGAGAAGCTGCGGATCCGGGTGTCGACGCTGCGCGTCGGCGACCCGCTGGACAAGAACACCGACGTCGGCGCGATCAACTCGCGCGAGCAGCTCACCAAGATCCAGGAGCTGACGGCGGCGGGCGAGGCCGAGGGCGCCGAGCGCTGGACCAGCTCGTGCCCGTTGCCGGACAAGGGTTTCTACTTCGCGCCCACGGTGTTCTCCGGGGTGTCGCAGGCGATGCGGATCGCCCGCGAGGAGATCTTCGGGCCGGTGCTGTCCGTGCTCACGTTCCGCACGCCGGACGAGGCCGTGGCGAAGGCGAACAACACGCCGTACGGGCTGTCCGCGGGCATCTGGACCGACAAGGGCTCGCGCATCCTGTGGGCGGCGCAGAAGATGCGCGCCGGTGTGGTGTGGGCCAACACGTTCAACCGCTTCGACCCCACCGCCCCGTTCGGCGGCTACCAGGAGTCGGGCTTCGGTCGCGAGGGCGGCCGCGCCGGGCTGGAGGCCTACCTCGATGTCTGAGAACCGCATTCCCGTGGCCAAGACGTACAAGCTCTACATCGGTGGGAAGTTCCCGCGGTCGGAGTCCGCCCGCAGCTATCCCGTCAACGACAGCAAGGGCGCGTTCCTGGCGAACGCCGCCCAGGGTTCGCGCAAGGACGCGCGTGACGCGGTTTCGGCCGCCCGCAAGGCTTTCGCGGGCTGGTCGGGCGCCACGGCGTACAACCGCGGCCAGGTGCTGTACCGCGTCGCCGAGGTCCTCGAAGGCCGTCGCGAGCAGTTCGCCACCGAGGTGTCCGCCGCCGAGGGCGTCGGCGCGAAGAAGGCGCAGGCCCTCGTGGACTCGGCGATCGACCGCTGGGTCTGGTACGCGGGCTGGACGGACAAGATCGCCGCCGTCCTCGGCAGCTCGAACCCCGTCGCCGGGCCGTACTTCTCGTTCTCCACGCCCGAGCCGACCGGGGTCGTCGCCGTCCTCGCGCCGCAGCAGTCGTCGCTGCTGGGGCTGATCAGCGTGGTGGCACCGGTGATCGCGTCCGGCAACACGGCCGTCGTGGTCACGAGCGAGGACCGGCCGCTGCCCGCGATCACGCTGTCGGAGGTGCTGGCCACGTCCGACCTCCCCGGTGGTGTGGTGAACCTGCTGACCGGCCGCACCGCGGAGATCGCGCCCTGGCTGGCGTCACACGCGGACGTGAACGCGCTGGACCTCACCGGTGCTCCCGACGCGATCCGCGCCGACCTAGAGCGGTCCGCGGCGGGCACCGTCAAGCGCGTCCTGCGCACCCGCGCCGGCGAGGACTTCACCCGCGAGCCGGACATCAGCCGCCTGCGGGCGTACCTGGAGACCAAGACGGTCTGGCACCCGATGGGCGTGTGACGCGATCACCAGCACCGCGGCCGCCGCGAACCACCCGGCAGCGGCGCCCGCGGTGTTGGTCACCAGGTCGTCCACGTCGAAGATCCGGTGCCCCGCGGTGAGCTGAGCGGTCTCGATCCCCAGCGACACGCCGAAACCGAGCGCGACCGTCCTCATCGGACGGAGGCTCCACAGCCACCTCCCGAAGAACCCCAGCGGCGCGAACAGCAGCACGTTCAAGGCCATCTGCTGGAACGTCAAGGTGTTCAACGCCTGCGACGCGGGCAGCCCGTGCCTCGCCAGCTCCGTGCCGATGTCGGCGACCCACTGGAACGGCACCGGCTGGAACACCTGCATCGGCGTCGGCCCGCCCAGCGGCAGGAGCACCAGACCCACCAGCGCGCACGAGTACAGCAGCGCGGCACTGGCGGTGAGCAGGCGCTTCGGCTTGGCCAAGAAGAGGACGGGCCACAGGACGGCGAAGCCGACGAGCCCCCATCCGATGGCCACGAGCTGTGCGTTCGTCATGGCTCGACGCTATGAGCGGACCCCGTGAGCGGGCATCGGTCGGAGAGCCCGCGCCGGGGCATCCCCTCGGCCGTTCGGCCGACCGGCCGCGTACTCCCGTGGGCTGATCAGCCGTCCGCCCCCGGGACCAGTGCCAGCGCGAAGAGCCTGCGCAGCGGGTCCGTGGAGCCGGTCATGCTGACCCGGCAGGCGTCGTTGTACTCGGCCGGGTCCAGCAGTCCGAAGTCGACGCGCCGCCCGGCGTGCAGCGCCAACTGGCGGAAGAACGCCCGCTGCGCCCGGCCGTTGCCCTCGCGGAACGGGTGCAGCGCGTTCACCTCGGCGTAGAAGTAGGTGAAGCGGTCCAGGAAGCCCTCGACGTCCGGCGTGGACAGGTGGTGCTCGGCCCGCAGCCGCTTGAACACGTCGTCGGCGTACGCCTCGATGTGCGCCCAGTGCGCGAACGTCGCCGTGCGGGTCAGGTCAACCCGGCGGACCTCCCCGGCCCACGGGTACACGTCGCCGAACAGGTGCCGGTGGAACGCCCGCAGGTGGGCGAGGTCGAACCGGCCGGGCAGCGTCACGGCCTTGAGCTGTGCGTCGCGCAGGAACGTCACCTCGGCCTCGATCTGCCGCAACAGCACCGCGTCGACCACGCCGAGCTTGTTGACGAGCACCTTCGAGCCGGGATCGAGGTAGGGATCCTCGGCGGTCACGATCGGAGCAGTGCCTCGATCCGCCGCGCCACGGCCTCGTCCGCCCCGACCGCGCCGCGCACGACCGCTCGCGCGGCCTCCAGCGCCTCGGTGGACACGTCAAGCCCTTCCAGCCCCACCGACGCCCGCGCTTCCGCCACGGCCGTCTCGGGGTCGCTGGTGAGCCTGCGGAAGTACCGCCGCATGGTCTCGTGCGGGATCGGCGCGCTGCTGGGCTCCGAGTCCGGGAGCCCGCCGCGGGCGGAGCGCCACGGCTCCTCCTCGTGCGCCATCTCGCTCAGCTCGTGCCTGCTGAACCCGCCGTACCGCTCGACGACCGACTCGACGACCTCGCGCTCGGCGGCCGACAGCCCGGACGGGTCGCCCTCGTCCCACGAGTGCACCTCGGTCAGGCCGACGTGCCGCCGGTAGACCTCCGGCACCACGGGCCCGCGCCGCCACGCCTCGATCGGCGCGTCGAACAGCGCCGTGCCGCGACCCGCGAGGTGCCACGCCTGGCTGTAGTAGAGGAGCTTCTGCAGCTTCATCGGCGACTCGGGGCCGGTGGCGGCCAACAGCGCCGCCGCCACGTCGTGGACGTCGGCCATGCCACCTCCCGAATGGTCGCTGAACTGCGGTTTCAGCTCCCCCGATCATACCGGACCAGCGGGTCAGCCGGTGCGCCAGTCGAGTCGCCCGTCGTGCGTGACGAGGGGCTCGCAGTGGCCCA
>DATMCA010001794.1:0-8308 GCA_035559015.1 Umezawaea sp.
ACGATCAAAATGGCCCCCGGCCCCACTGATCCACAACGCAACGAGCCTTACCGGCCCCCGGCCCCAACTCGGCCACAGCTCAACGCGCCCTATGGGCCCCCGGCCCAAACTCGCCCACAACGCAACGTGACCTACGGGCCCCCGGCCTCAACCCGCCCCGGACCCAACCCGCACGAACTGCCCTTCAACCCTTCCCCCGGCCGCACCCCGACTGTTCGCGCCCTTCGTGCCTGCTTTCGCTTGTCAAGGCATCTTTCCCGCCTTGACAAGCGAAAGCAGGCATCGAGACAATCACGCGATCGGGGTGCCCCGCTCCTCAAGGCTCCCCACCCGAACAGCCCTACTTAGGCAACCGCGTAGACAAATACCCCCGGATCAGCGACTTCGCCTCATCCAGCACCCGCTGCTCCCCGTTCGGATCAACCCGGAACGCCAAATCCAGCACCCCGTCAGCAGCCTGCACCGCCACGGCGATCGGCAACTGCAGCTCCTCCAACGGGATCCCGAACTTGGCCGCGATCAACTCCACCATCCGGTCGGAGATCACCGCGTTGTTGTCCCGCTTGTCGTCCAGCAACCGCATGTCCACCGCGTCTCCGAAGCGGACCTTGCTGAACGCCGGAACGTCCCGGTGCATCCCGACGTAGGCGTCGAAGATCGTGTCCACGGCGTCCCACCAGTGTTCCAGCGGTGTTGACCCGAACCGGGCGGTGATCGTGTCCATGAACTTGTCGAGGTTGCGCATGGTGAGGGCCTGCACCACCGCGCGCTTGTCGGGGAAGAACTGGTAGAGAGAGCCGACGGCAACTCCCGCGCGTTCGGCGATGAGTGTTGTCGTCACCCCGTCGTAGCCGACTTCCTCGATCAGCGAGGCACACGCTTCGAGCATCCGCTCGACGCGTTTGGCGCTCCGTTGCTGCACCGGTTGACGGCGCAGCGGGGTGGAACTGGTCACGGCGACTCCATGCGACGACGTTGGGACTCCCATAGTGCCTGCTCGACGCGGTTTGCACTTCCCTGTGAAGCGCAACACGCTTACTATCCGAATCTGTTTCATGTTCTGGACCAGGAAAAACCACCCGGAGGCGTTGCATGACGTTGCCTGACGAGTTCCTGTGGGGTGTGTCCACCTCCGCCTTCCAGATCGAGGGTGCGTTCACCGAAGGCGGTCGTGGACGTTCAGTGTGGGACGAGTTCTCGCCGGTTGTCGACGACGACACGGCGGAGATCGCGTGCGACCACTACCACCGCTACGCCGAGGACATCGCCCTGATGAAGGACCTCGGGGTGGGCGCCTACCGGTTCTCCGTCGCCTGGCCACGCGTGCAACCGACCGGGAAGGGCCCCGCGAACAGCGCCGGCCTCGACTTCTACGACCGGCTGGTCGACGGGCTCGTGGAGGCCGGCATCGATCCGGTCGCGACCCTGTACCACTGGGACACGCCGCAGATCCTGGAGGACGAGGGCGGCTGGTTGGGCCGGGACATCACCGACAGGTTCGCCGAGTACGCGGCGCTCGTCGCCGATCGGCTCGCCGATCGGGTGAAACTCTGGATCCCGATCAACGAACCCGTCGTCGTCACGCTTTCGGGTTACGCGATCGGCGAGCACGCACCGGGCAAGTCGCTCCTGTTCGGCTCGCTGCCCGCCGCCCACCACCTCAACCTCGCGCACGGCCTGGCGGTCGAAGCGCTCCGGGCGAACGGGGCAGGCGCCGTCGGCACGGCGAACAACCACTCGCCCGCGTGGCCCGCGTCCGATTCCCCCGAGGACCGGTTCGCGGCCGGGTTCTACGACACCATCCACAACTGGCTGTTCGCCGACCCGCAGCTCACCGGCGCCTACCCCGAGGAGGCCGCGCCGTTCCTGCCGATCATCGACGGCGACCTGGAGAAGATCGCCGCGCCGCTCGACTTCTACGGCGTGAACTACTACAACCCGACCAGGCTGAAGGCGACGACCGAGGGCGAGCCGCTGCCGTTCGAGCGGATCGACATCGACGAGTACCCGAAGACGTCGTTCGGCTGGCCGGTCGTGCCGGAGGGCCTGACCGAGATGCTGACCACGCTCAAGGACCGGTACGGCGACCGCCTGCCGCCGGTGTACATCACCGAGTCCGGGTGCAGCTACCCCGAGGACCTGGCCGACCAGGCCCGGATCGACTACCTCGACGGCCACCTCCGGGCGGCTCGCGAGGCGGGCGCCCGCGGGTACTTCGTATGGTCGATCATGGACAACTTCGAGTGGGACTCGGGCTACTCCCAGCGCTTCGGCCTGGTGCACGTGGACTACAAGACGCAGGAACGGACTCCGCGCGACTCGTACCGCTGGTACCGCGATGTCATCGCCGGCGACAACTGACGCGCTCGGCGAACCGGTGGTCCCGGTTCGCCGAAGCTGGATGACGTGGCTGTTCCTGGCGAACCTCGGTCTGTGGCTCGGGATCTACGCGCCCATCCAGGTGCTGCTCCCGCAGCAGGCCGAGCTGTTCGACAGGGCCAACAAGGAACTGGTGTTCGGCCTGGTCACGGGTGCGGGCGCCATCGCGGCGCTGCTCGCGAACCCGCTCATCGGCCTGCTGTCGGACCGCACCACGTCGAGGTTCGGCCGCCGTCACCCGTGGACTCTCGCGGGTGCGCTGATCGGCGCGACCGGACTCGTCGTGCTGGCCAACGCCCCGAGCATCACGGTGATGACGATCGGCTGGTGCCTGGTCCAGGCGGGCCTGAACGGGATGCTCGCCAGCCTCACCTCGGTGGTGCCGGACCAGGTCCCGGTCGGCCAGCGGGCAACGGTCGGCGGTCTGGTCGGGATCAGCCAGATGCTCGGCACGGTGCTGGGCGCGGTCGTCGTGACGCTGCTGGTGACCGGTCTGATGAACGGCTACCTCGCCTGCGCGGCGATCGTCGTGGTCGGCGCGCTGCTGTTCGTCGTCGTCACGCCGGACGTCCGGTTGCCGAAAGCGCTGCGCCCGTCGTTCGTGCTGCGCGAGATGTGGATCTCGCCGAAGGCGCACCCCGACTTCAGCTGGGCGTGGGGCTGCCACTTCATGATCAACCTCGGCAACGCGTTCGGCACGCTCTACCTGCTGTTCTTCCTCGCCGACGTGGTGCACTACCCGTCACCCGAGGACGGGCTGCTGATCCTGATGGGCCTCTACGGCGCCGCGCTCGTCGTCGGCGCGGTGGTGTTCGGCTCGATGTCGGACCGGATCGGCAAGCGCAAGCCGTTCGTCTACCTGGCGGTCGTGGTCATGGCCGCCGCCGCTCTGCTGCTCGTCGTCTGGCAGACGTGGACCGCCGCCCTGATCGCCGCCCCGCTGCTGGGCGTCGGGTTCGGCGTCTACATGGCCGTGGCGCTCGCGCTGCTCACGCAGGTGCTGCCCGCGGCGGCCGACCGGGCCAAGGACCTCGGTGTGGTCAACATCGCGAACGCGCTGCCGCAGGTCGTGGCCCCGCTGCTCACGACGGTCGTGCTCGCCTACCTCGGCGGCTACCGCGGGCTGTTCGCCGTGTCGGCGCTCGCCACCCTCCTCGCCGGGTTCCTGGTGAGCCGAGTCAGGTCCGTTTCCTAGTAGCCGGAGGTAGTTCGTGCGGTTGGACGGCAAGACGGTGCTGATCACCGGGGCGTCCCAGGGGATCGGCGCGGCGACCGCCGAGCTCGCGGCGGCCAGGGGTGCGCTGGTCGTACTTGTGGCCCGCAGCGCTCAAGGGCTCTCCGAACACGCCGAACGGATAACCGCGACAGGTGGCCGTGCCGTGGTCCACGCCGCTGATCTCGCGGACAGCGCCCAGATCGTCGCGCTGGCAGAGCGGGTGCTGGGCGAGGTCGGACCACCGGACGTCCTGGTCAACAACGCGGGTGTCGGCCGGTGGCTGTTCCTGGACGAGACCGAGCAGGACGAGCTGCTGGGGATGGCCGCGGTGCCTTACCTGGCGGCGGCCCGGCTGACCCGCGAACTGCTGCCCGCCATGAGGGAGCGCGGAACCGGCCGGATCGTCAACGTGAACTCGCCGATCTCGCGGATGCCGATCCCCGGCGCGACCGGCTACACGTCGGCGCGGTTCGCGTTGCGCGGCTTGACCGCCGCACTCCGGTTGGACCTGCGCGGCACCGGGATCGGTGTCAGCGAAGTGATCCCGAGCAAGGTGAACAGCCAGTACTGGGCCAACAACCCCGGCGCCGAGGACCGGGTGCCGAGCATCTCGAAGCTGATCCCCGACGTGACGTCGGAGCAGGTCGCGGCCGCCATCGTGGCCGTGGTCGAGAAGGACCGCGCGGAACTCGTGTTCCCCTGGCAGCTCAAGGCGTTCGAGGTCGGCTCGCGCCTCTTCCCCGGACTCACGCACTACCTCGCCTGGAAGACCGGCACCCACCGCTGACAAGTGAAATCGGCCCCGATGCACGCGCGGGAGGTGCGCACATCGGGGCCGAGGTGGAGTCCGCGGACCGGTATCGGTCGGGGAGGAAGGTGCACAACACCAGTCCGCGGAAGTCTCGTCGTTCAGTTGTGAAGAGCTGGCCGGCGATCCGTTCGTCGCGGTCGGGGGGTCGCACGTCCCGGATCGCCGGCCAGTAGGCGGTGGCCCAGCCGTGTCGTGTCGGGGGAACGACACGGCCGGGGCCGCCCGTTAGTGGGCTCTGACCACCGCGCGGCGAGACCTGGTGACAGGAGGGGTCACCGGGGCTGCGCGCAGGTGGCGAGCCGGGCGCGGGGCCAAACCGCCCGCGACCAGGTGTTCGTACGCGGCGCGCCACACCGAGCAAGGAGACTTCTGCTGCCGCCAACGACTGGAGCACTCAGGGCAGTTGCCCTTCTCGTCCGGTTCGTGTGCGGCCAGCAGCGCTCGCCATCCCTCGGTCAGCCGAGGGAGCTCGGATCGAGCCACCGAGAGGAGGGACGGGGCGTCAGCCTGGCTGGCCAGCTCTGTGAGCAGGTCCAGCCGCTCCCACACCGCGTTGCGGAGGACTTGTCCAAGGATCTCGTCCATCGAAACGTCACCGTCACCTTTCCGCCTGCTCGGCGGCTTCGCGTAGCGCAGCCCTGAGCTGTACGAGTTGGTCGGCCGAGAGCACCGCGGTCTCACCGGGAGGGCCGACCAGGACCACGCGGTCCTCGTCCACCACAACGGTGAGGCAGCGCTCACGGTCGACCACGTCGGAGCAGCGGATCCGCCACCACCGACGTTGCCCAGTCGAACCGCGCCATCCGGAGCCAAGGTCGTTCGACTCCTGGACAGACAAAGAAGACGAGGAGGACACCGTGGGAACGGCAGGCTCTGCCGAGCCACCACGTGTGGTGGTCACCGCCCGCTCGATCAGATCCACTGGGTGTTCCTCTCCGTGCTCACTCGCTTACCGGAACTTAGATTGCGATGATTCATCCCGGATCGGGACGTCAAAACGCTGGCCGGTGGAAGTGCCACGATGAGCGGTCAGTGGAGTTCGGTAGAGCCGATCAGCTCCGCCGATCGGCACTTCTCGCAGTTGGGGGAGTGCCCCTACTCTGCCGTTGACGCCCAAAGGACTGTGAGGCGGCGAAATTGAACACCATGAGTTCGCAAGGTGCTCCGGTGAGTTCCGAGGTCTGGGACCAGCAGGAGATGCGGGACGCGCTTGCTCGGCGGGAGATCAGCTCGGTGTACCGGCTGCTCCGCCGCCACGGTGTGTCGCAGCGCCAGATCGCGGCGCTGACGGGCCAGTCGCAGTCCGAGGTCTCGGAGATCCTCAAGGGTCGTCAGGTCATGGCCTACGACGTCCTGACGCGGATCGCCATGGGCCTGGGCGTTCCAAGGGGATACATGGGCCTCGCTTACGACGAGGCAACGGCAGTACGGGTGGCCGCGACCGCGGACTCACCCAATTCTGAGGAGGACGAGTCGGTGAAGCGTCGGAAGTTCCTCGCGCACGCCGCCGCCGTGACTGTCGGCGCGGCCGTGCTCGGTACGGACTCCGGGTCGTGGGTTTCGAACCCCACACAGACTCCGGCCCCTGGACGTATCGGCATGACCGACGTTCGTCAGGTGGAAGCGGCAACGCGCGCTCTGCGAGCGCTGGACTACCAGTACGGCGGCGGCTCGTGTCGCGACGCAGTGGTGGCCCAGCTGTCGTGGGGGCAGCAGATGCTCGGCGCGAACGCGACGGACCTGGTGCGGGAGCGGCTCTTCGTGGCCCTCGCCGACCTGCACAACCTGGCCGGGTGGACGTCGTTCGACACCGGCCTGATGGACTCCGCCCGCAACCACTTCGGGCAGGCGCTCGACCTCGCGAAGCAGGGCCGCAACGAGGCCCTGGTGGCGAACATCCTCTACCGGATGGGTCGGGTGTACTTGCACCAGGACGCCCCGGACGACGCGCTCAAGGTGTTCCAGCTCGGCCAGTTGGCCGCCCAGAACTCCGGTTCCGAACTGGCCGTCGGCATCCTCTGCGCGAACGAGGCGTGGGCCTACGCGAAGATGGGTTCGGACGACCAGGCCATCAAGCTGCTGGGTCGGGCCCGTGACGAGTTCGCCAGGGCGAACGTCGGCGAAGCCCCCGCGTGGGCCAAGTTCTTCACCGAGATCGACCTGTCGTCGATGATCGGCACGGTGCACACGGAGCTGGCGCAGACGGTCGACGCGAAGTACACGCGGACCGCGATCCCCGCGCTGTCCAAGGCCATCAACAGCTTCGGCGAGGACATGAGCCGCAGCCGGTCGTTCAACCTGACCTCGCTGTCGATCAACCACCTCATCGAGGGCGACGTCGACCACGGCGCGAAGGTCGGCCGCCAGGCCGTCGACCTGTCCGAGGGCCTGAAGTCCATCCGCACCAAGGACCGCATGAAGCCGCTGATGCGCGAGGCCGACAAGCGCCGCAACAACCCCGATGCCCGTGAGCTGGCGGACCGCCTTGCCAAGTTCACCGGCAGCGACACCGCCGCTTGAGATCGGCCACCTGATGTCCTCGGCGGTCATCCTCGACGGTCGGTTCACCAGGGAGAAGTTGGCAGGAGCACTGCGCAGGCTGTGCGCCGAGCACGGGCTCGACCACCGCGGTGCGAGGCTCCTGAAGTTCACCAGCAACGCCGTCTTCGAGCTCCCCGCCGAGCGGGCGGTGGTGCGGATCGTCGGCTCGACGCGGTTGCGGCACCGCGCCGCGAAGGTCGTCCGGGTCGCCACCTGGCTGGCCGAGCACGACGTTCCCGCGGTCCGGCTGCTGACCGGGTTCCCGTCGCCGGTGGTCGTGGGGGACCACCTCGCGACCCTCTGGCACCACGTCCCCGGCACAGCTCAACCGGCTCGCGCCCTCGACGGCCGCGACCTCGCACGGGTGCTGCGCAGGCTCCACGAACTGCCCGCCCCACCGTTCGATCTGCCCGAATGGGCGCCGCTCGACGACGTTCGGCGTCGACTCGCCGATGCGGAAGAACTGTCCGGTTCGGACCGCTCCTTCCTGGAGGAACGCTGCGCTTCGCTCGGCGAACGGCTCGCCGGGCTGCGACCGGTCCTCCCGCGGGGAGTCCTGCACGGCGACGCGCACCTCGGCAACCTGATCGCGAGCCCGTCCGGTCCGGTGCTGTGCGACTTCGACTCGACCTCGGTCGGCCCCCGCGAGTGGGACCTGAGTTCGCTGCCCGTCGGTGTGGCGAGGTTCGGCCACTCGCCCCGGTGGCAGCGGCAGCTCGTCCGCGGCTACCGCTTCGACGTCACCCGTTGGGATGGATTCCCGGTGCTCCGCGACCTGCGTGAGCTGAAACTCACCACGAGTGCGCTGCCGATCTTGCGCAGCCACCCCGGTGTGCGCGTTGAGCTGCGACGACGCCTCACGGCGCTGCGCCGCGGTGACACCACCACCAGGTGGTCGCCCTACCGCTGAGACCCCACCCGCTGGGCCACGAACCGGTAACGCCCGCGCGTCGATTTCCGACGTTCGCAGGGAAGGGCGCATTTTTGCGGCGCCCTGGAGTGCCCGGTGCGGTTCTGATGGCGAGGTAGGTAGCCACCGATGCGTGAGATCGTGACTCGGATGGGGATGAGGCGGTGGCGTGCGCGTCGAGCGCTCAGGTCCGCCCGTCTGCTCGACGAGGTCGTCGACACGCAGTTGCCCCTGCTCGCCGCGTTCAGCGAGGAGCGGCGCCGCCGTTCGGCCGACTACCTGGCCGAACTGGTGAAGCTCTCCCAGGACTACCGGTACTTCGCGAACGGCTGGATCGACGCCAAGGAGCTCGACCGGCGCGGGCAGTTGGCGGTCGAGCAGCTCGGCAGGCTGCGTGAGGACCCGACCGCGCGGCTGATCAACGACTGACCCCGGAATCGCAGCTCAGCGC
>DATMCA010001795.1:0-7659 GCA_035559015.1 Umezawaea sp.
CCTGCAACAACCGAGCACAATCCAACAACCGCACCATCGCCTGCCGATCAGCGGTCCGAATAGCCGCCTGCCCCGCCAACCGAGCCCCGTCCCACCACTGCCCGGCGGCGTGCAACCCCCGAGCCGCCTCCTCCACCCGATCCGGCTCCACCTTCCCCGCCAGAACGTCCAACCAACTCTCCGCCGCGTCCGACACGATCGCGTTGTACCGAGTACGCCCCCGGTGAACGGCCAACGCCGCCGCGTGCTCCTCCGCCACATCCGTCTGCTCGGCGATGATCGCCGCGTGCAGCCCGCCCCAGTGCAACGGCACGGCCCACAACGGCGGATCCCCCAACTCCCGCAACAACACCCGAGCGGCGGCCAGGTGCGGCTCCAACCGGTGCTGATCCCTCAACCGAGCCGCCGCGGCAGCGAACTCCCCCAACGGCAAGAACGTGAACAGGTCAACCGGATGCCGCAGCACCGCCTCACAAGCCTGCTCCCACGTCCTCTTCACCGTGGCGAGATCGCTGTTCCGCCGAGCCACCCCGATCTCCAAGGCCACCGCGAACAACCAGTCGCGGGGCTCCAGCCGCTTCCCCGTCTTCTTCAACGCCACCAGGCACTCCTTGGCCTCCACCAGGTGTCCCCGGACCATCGCGATCCAAGCCCTCAACAGCACGTGCCGCACGGTCATCAACGCCCCGCCGACCCGAGCGACGGCGGCCCGCTCCAGCACCGACTCGGCCACCCCCGACTCACCGCAGTGCAACGCCACCAACGCGGCCAACGCGGCAGGGCTGTCCGGCAGCAGGGCCGCCTTCCCCACCGGTTCCAGCAACCCGGACGCGCGGACCAACGTCGACAGCGCGGCCATCGGCTCAGCGGCAACCGATTCGCGCATCCCCTGGGCCATCAACGCTGCCGCACCGTCGAAGGACGTCGGCGGCGCCGTGGGCAACCCCAGCTCATCGGGCGCGTGCCCGGTCCCGATCCTCCCCACCACGGCGAACGCCGCGGCCGACGGCGTCGACGACCACCGGAACAGCTCCGTGCTCCGCGCCAACTGCCCCCGGTGGGCCAGGGCCACCGCGGCGACCTCGGCGGCGGCGGCCCGGTGCGACGACTCGGGCCCGGTGATCACCTGGTCCGCCAACCTCAGCGCCGCGTCCAGGTCCCCGGCCATCGCCGACGCCGCGGCCCACCGTGCCGCGATCTCCGGCCGCGGCGCACCGGAGGCGCTCGCCGCCAGCAGCCGAGCGGCCAGCGCCGGATCGGTCCCCAACGCCTCCCCGGCCGCGGCCTCGAACGCCGCCGCGATCCCCGGTCCGCCCACCCCGGTCCCGATCAACGGCCGGACCAGGTCCAGCACCGGCCCGCCGGAGGCCAACTGCAACTCGGCCAACCGCTGCCGCACGGCGATCCGCCGCTCGGCCCGGCTCAGCAACGCCACCGCCCGCCGGGCCAACGGCACCAGCGTGCCGTCCTGGGCCAGCAAGCCGGTGGCCCGACCGGCCTCGATCACCTCGCCGACCTCGTCGAAGTCCTTGCCCAGCAACGATCCCAGCAGGTCCAGCCGCAACCCGGCCCCGGCCTCGGCGGCCAGCAGGAACTTCTGCAGGTCACCGTCCAGCCAGTCCAGTTCCGGCCGGAACGCGGCCACGGCCTCGGCCGGCACCTCGGCCGACGTGAGGCCCGCCAGCCGCTCCACGAACCGGGGCACCCCACCGGTCTGCTGGTGCACGAAGTCCACCACCGCCCGGCCGGCCGCGGCGGGCAGGAACTCCTTGACCTGGTCCTTCGTGAACGCCGACGGCATCAACGACCGCCACCGACCGGCGTGCTCGGCCAGCACCCGCTGCCGGGGCCACGGCCGGTAGGCCACCACCAGCCGGGGCGTGTCGGCGTCCAGCACCTCCCGCAGCTCGGCCTCGCCCAGCAGGTGCGCGTCGTCCACCAGGCGCACGGCCTCCCCGGCGTCCAGGTAGATCCGTTCGACCTCCCGCAGGATCGCCGACTTCCCGTACCCGCCGGGCCCGACCACCCCCAGCCTCATCGGCGCGCTCGGGTCGGCGGTGATCTCGGCGAGGACCTGGCGGGTCGCGTCGTCCGGCAGCAGGGCTGGGTGCGTGGTCGATCGGGGGCTCAACGGCCGTCCTCGTCGTCAGCTGGGTGGGAGCTCCGGCGCGATCCGGCGGGCTTGAGGCCCCGCACGACGCGTTTCACGGAACTTCGAGGCAGGTCCAGCGGGGTGATGTCCACGGGCGGGCGGGGCGGTGGAGCGGCGAACTCGTCGTCGGACAGGCCGAGTTCACCGACGGGGAACCGCAGCGACGGGTCGTCGAAGCGGCGCAGCACGGACGTCTCCCGCGGCTCGGGCTCGGCGTCCGGCCCCTCGACCACCCGGCGGGCGAGCAGGGCGGCGCCCTTGACCACGGACGTCTCCGGGGCGGCCTCGATGGCGATCCGGCCGCGCAGCGCACCGGACACCACCTCGGCCACCAGCGGGATCCGGGCGCTGCCGCCGACGAGCAGCACCACGTCCGGGTCGCCGTGCGCGACCGTGGTGCGGACCAGCGTGTCCACGGCGAGGTCCACCGCCGGGCGGATCAGGTCCTCGAAGCGGGGTCGGGTGAGGACGACCTCGCGAACGCCGTCGGCCAGGTGCACGGGGACGACCACCTCGGCCATGCCCGACAGCGCCCGCTTGGCGGCCTCGCCGTCGAACCGCAGCCGGGTGAGCACCTGGGCGACCCACGGGTCGGCGGGGTCCAGGTCGGTCAGCTCCCGCCCGAGGGTCTCGCGCACGTGCCGCAGGACGGCGTCGTCGAAGTCGACCCCCGCCGGGTGGTCGTACCCCTCCCCGGTGCCCACCAGTTCGGGCGCCGAGTCCAGCGAGCGGCGGACGACGGAACTGGAGAAGGCGTGGCTGCCGAGGCTGAACACCGCCTGCACGTCGCCGTTGCCGCCCGCGGCGAAGTGGTTCTCCACGGCGGCGAGGGGTTCGGCGACCAGGGTGCAGCGGTCGAGACCGACGTGCCGCAGCGCGTCGAGGAACAGCTCCTTGCGGTGTGCTCCCCACTCCGGCGGGTGGGTCACGGCGACGTGCGCGGCGGGTTCGCCCTCGCGGTCGGCGACCTGGCCGACCACCCACAGGACCAGCAGCGCGGTCAGGTCCTCCGGCGTGACCCAGTCCTGGCCGAGCAGCACCGGGACCTCGTCGCCGATCCGCCGGGTGAAGCCGGTGGCGGTGAGCCACGGCTCGCCCGGCTCACCGACGGCGTACTCGCCGTCCGAGGTGATCCGCACCGTCGACGCGACACCGCCACCCGGCCCGCCCAGGCCGACCGGTTCGACCTCCGGCCTGCCCACGCGGGCGATGCGGCAGATCGCGGCCGCGGTGCGGGTGGTGCCCACATCGACCCCAAGGACATAGGGCAACTCCAGGACTCCTCACTCACCTGTTCGTACCAGTCCTCAGTACGTACACCGGTGGTCATTGGCTCACAAGCGCGTCCCCTAATCCCCTAGGGGGTGAACGAAAATCACCCCATCGGGGATACGCCATCTACTGGGAGTCATCCCCGATGGCGGGGCGTCCCCCAGCTCGTAGGTTTTCCCCAGTGCCGGGACCCGCAGTACCCCCGGCTCCCCGACACCCCGCATGACCCTTGGAGATCACCAGTGAGCTCGAACACGCTGCACGAATTCGTCCTCGGTCTGCTCAGCGACCCGACCGCGCTGGCCGACTTCCAGAACGACGCCGAGGGTGTCCTCGGCGCGGCCGGACTGGGCGACATCAGTGCACTCGACGTCCAGGAGGTTCTGCCCCTGGTCCTCGACTACGTGCCCGCCGGGAGCCTGCCCGCTCTCGACGGTTCCGTGCTCGACGACCTGCCTCTCGACGTCGACGTGGACGGCCCCGCCGCAGCCATCAGCCAGCTCCACGCCGTCACCCAGCTCGTGGGCGTCAGCACGACGGACGTCAACCTCGCCGCCACGGGTGCCATCGCGGCGGACGAGAACGGCCTGGAGGCCTTCACCGGCCTCTCGGCGTGGGGCCTGGCGGACGCCTCCGGCGCGGCTGACATCACGCTCCCCGGTGACTTCTCCGCGGTGAACGACGTGACCGGCTCCCTGGACGGGGCGTTGGACACCGCGCACGGCCAGGTCGACGACCTCGCCGACTCGGCGACGGGCGCACTCCACGGCGCCACCGCCACCGCGGGTGGGGTCACCGGCTCGCTGCTGCCGGGCACGGAAGGCCTGACCAGCTCCGTGTTCGGTTCGGTCGACACGCTGCACGGTGTCGTCGACGGCGTGACCGGTGGCCTCACCGAGGGCGTCAACCTGGGCCACACGCTCGACCTCGGCGGTCTCGACGACGTCGCGTTCACCGCCTCCGCGCCGCTCGGCGCGGACACCCTGGGCTCCGTCGGCGGCGACCTCGCGTCGGCCACCGGCCTCGGCGGTGTGGTGAGCAACGTCACGGACACGGTCCACGACGCGCACCTCCCCGGCGGCGACCTCCTGGGCGTCACCGACCTGCTGTTCTGATCTCTTTTCGATCTCATCGCTCTACCGGGGGTCGGTTCCGTCGCGAGACGGAACCGACCCTCTCCCTTTCACCCAGGAGGGTGAACACGGCACACTCTGTCGGGTGATGGCCGCCCCCTGGCTCGACGTGCTCGACGAGACGATCGGGGCTTGCACCACGCACAACCGTCCCGACCTGGCAGAACGGTTGCGCGAGAAGCGGGCCCGACAACTGGATCCCAAGCTCAGAGTGCTGGTGATCGGCGAGGCGAAGCAGGGCAAGAGCCAACTGGTCAACGCCCTCGTGAACGCCCCCGTGTGCGCGGTCGGTGACGACATCACCACCACCGTGCCCACCTTCGTGCAGCACGCCGAGACCCCGTCCGCGGCGCTGGTCCGCAACCCCGTGGCCAGACGCGCGATCACGGACAACCCGACCGAGCGCGTGCCGGTGGCCCTCGACCAACTCGCCAAGGAGGTCAGCGCCGGGCACTCCGGCGAGGTCGTCCGGGCCGAGGTCGGCATCCCGCGCGCGCTGCTCACGTCCGGGCTGGTGCTGATCGACACCCCCGGCGTCGGCGACCTCCGGTCCGCGCACACCGCCAGCACGTTCGCCGCCCTGATGCAGGCGGACGCCGTGCTGCTGGTGTCGGACGCGACGAGCGAGCTGACCGCCACCGAGCTGGAACTGCTCAAGCAGGTCATCACGAACTGCCCCAACGTGACCGTGGTGCTCACCAAGACCGACATCTGCCCGCAGTGGCGGCGCGTGCTGGAGGCCAACCAGGCGCAGCTGGCCCGCGCGGGCGTGAGCGCCAAGGTGTTCGCCGTGTCGTCGGCGCTGCGGCTGCGGGCCGCCCAGACCGGCGACAAGGTCCTGAACGCCGAGTCCGGTTTCCCCGACCTGCTGGCGTGCGTGCAGCGCGACATCGTCTCGGCGGCCGACCAGCTCGCCCGCCGGGTGGTGGCCGTGTCCGCCGCGTCGGCGATCCAGCAGCTCGTCGCACCGCTGCGGCAGGAGATGACGGTGCAGAACACCAAGCGCACCGAGGACACGATCGGCGCGCTGCACGAGGCCCAACGGCGGGTGGACGAGCTGCGGCGGCGGTCGGCGCGGTGGCAGACCGTGCTGGCCGACGAGATGGCGGACCTGGTGTCGGACATCGAGTTCGACCTGCGCGACCGGACCCGCAAGATCCTCCGCGAGGTGGACAAGACGTTCGACGAGGCCGACCCGGCGAAGGGCTGGGACTCCTTCGAGCAGTGGCTGGAGGACAACCTCACCGAGGCGGGGGCGAAGAACTTCGCCTGGCTGCTGGACCGGTCGGAGTGGGTCGCGGAGAAGGTCGCGAAGAGCTTCCCGGTCTACCGCGAGGACCTGCTGCCCGGCTCGATCTTCCCGGAGGACGTGCTGGAGCGGATCTCCGCGATCGAGCGGCCGAACATCGAGAAGTTCACGATCAGCCAGAAGCTGTTCACGGGTCTGCGCGGCTCCTACGGCGGTGTGCTGATGTTCGGCCTCGTCACCAGCCTCGCCGGGATGCCGCTGATCAACGTCGTGTCGCTCGGCGCGGGCGCGCTGTTCGGCGGCAAGAGCATCAAGGACGAGGGCGACGCGCGGCTCAAGCGCCGCCAGGCCGCCGCGAAGAACGCCGCCCAGCGGCACGTGGACGACTTCTTCATCAAGTTCAGCAAGGACTGCCGCGACGCGGCCCGGCACGTGCAGCGCAGCCTCCGCAACCACTTCAGCACGTTGGCGGAGGAGTTGCAGGAGACGCTGCTGGAGTCGGCGCGCAGTGCGCGGCGGGCGGTGCAGGACGACGCGAGCAAGCGCGAGCGCCGCACCATCGAGGTGCGGCAGGAGTTGGACAAGCTGGTGGAGCTGTACAAGAAGGTGCAGGTGCTCGGGGGTTCCCAGGTGGCCCTCGGGATCACGGCGTGAGCTTGGAGAACAAGGTCCTCGGGCTGCTCAACGAAGCCCTGATCGTCTACCGCGACAGCCCGCGCGCGACGAGCTGGCTGCGCAACCAGCTCGTGCGGTTCGGCGAGCCGGTGCGGATCGCCGTCGCGGGCTCGACGCGGATCGGCAAGTCCACCGTCGTCAACGCCCTGCTCGGCGAGGAGTTCACGCCCGGCGCCGGGTTCACCTGGTACCGCGACGGCGCGCGGGCGCGGGCCACCGCGTTCACGCCGAGCGGGCCGCAGGAGGTGCCGGTGGTGCGCCGCGACGGCCGGGCGCACGTCGAGATGGGCATGTGGGACCAGGTCGACCGGGTGATCGTGGACTGGCCGACGCGGGCGCTGCGCGACGCGACGATCATCGACACGCCCCCCACCGCGACGAGCGACCAGGTCTACCGCGAGGCCGACGCGGTGCTGTACCTGATGCGGCACCTCCAGGACGTGGACCTCAAGTACCTCCAGGCGGCGCACGAGAACCCGATCGCGCGGTCGTCGCCGATCAACACCGTGGTGGTGCTGGCGAAGGCCGACGAGATCGGCGCGGGCCGGATCGACGCGCTGTCGTCGACCAAGCAGATCGCCCGCCGCTACCGGCGCGAGGTCCGCGTGCAGCCGCTGTGCCAGAACGTGGTCGCGGTCGCGGGCCTGATCGCCGTGGCGGCCAGGACCATGCGGCCGGAGGAGTTCACCGCGCTGGCGGCGCTGGCCTCGTTGCCGCGCGCCGAACTGGAGGACCACCTGCTGTCGGCGGACCGGTTCGTCGGCGGCGACTTCCCGGTCGCGATGGACCCGTCCGTGCGGCAGGCGCTGCTGGAGCGGTACGGCATCTTCGGCGTGCGGCTGACCGCGACGCTGATCCGCCAGGGCTTCGACACGCAGGTCAAGCTGGTCACGCAACTGGTGCAGCGCAGCGGTCTGGGCGAGCTGCGCGACTCGATCGGCCAGTACTTCACCGAGCGCCGCGAGGTGCTCAAGGCCCGGTCCGCCCTGCTGGCGCTGGACGTGGTGCTCCGCGCGGAACCGAAGCCCGCGGCGCGCAAGATCGTGATGGACCTGGAGCGGATCGTCGCCGGCGCGCACGACGTGCGCGAGCTGCGGCTGCTCGCCGCGCTCCAGGGCGGACGCACGCGGCTGCCCGGCGCGCTGGAGCCCGAGGCGTCCCGGATCGTCGGGGGCCTC
>DATMCA010001796.1:0-2420 GCA_035559015.1 Umezawaea sp.
CGTTCGCGGCCGCGGGCGCGTTCGTCGTGCCCTGCGACTTCTCGCTCGGCATGCTGCAGGTCGGCAAGCATGGCAAGCACGGGCATCCCGAGCTGTCGTTCGTCGGGGGTGACGCGCTGCACCTCCCCTTCGCCGATGCCGCCTTCGACGCCGTCACGATCTCGTTCGGGCTGCGCAACGTCTCCGACGTCGACGCGGCGCTCGCCGAGATGGCCCGGGTGACCCGGCCCGGCGGCCGCCTGGTGGTCTGCGAGTTCAGCCACCCGACCTGGGCGCCGTTCCGCACGGTCTACACCGAGTACCTGATGCGGGCGCTGCCGTCGGTGGCCCGGCGGGTGTCCAGCAACCCGGACGCCTACGTGTACCTGGCCGAGTCGATCCGGGCCTGGCCGGACCAGGCCGCGCTGGCCGGTCGGGTCGGGGCCAGCGGGTGGACTGCCGTGGGCTGGCGCAACCTCACCGGCGGCATCGTGGCCCTGCACCGCGCACGCAAGCCCTGAGGTGGTTTCGGCGCCGTAGTCGCGGCTAGGGGTTGATCAGCAAGCGACCTGACGTCGATGAGGAACGGGAGGCTCCCATGGGTGCCGATGACAAGACCAACAACAAGGTCGAGGAGATCGCCGGAGACGCCAAGGAGCGCATCGGCGGTGCTACCGGCAACGACGAGCTCCGCCGTGAGGGCAAGCGGGACCAGACCGAGGCCAACCTCAAGCAGGCCGGCGAGAACGTCAAGGACGCCTTCAAGAACTGAGCGTCCTGCAGAGCACAGATCCGAGGGGCCCGTCCGCTGGACGGGCCCCTCGGCAGGTCCCGGTCCGGCCCCGTAGACTGACGCCGCTCCGCCCTCGTGAATCAATTCACAAGCGCACCCAGACCCGTCCGTAGAGGTGGCCATCGTGCAGCCCGCAGCGAGCCGAGACGCCGACGTGATCGTCGTCGGAGCCGGACCCGGCGGCTCCGCGACCGCGCACCACCTGGCCCGGGCCGGCCACGACGTGCTGCTGCTGGAGAAGACCTCGTTCCCGCGCGAGAAGGTCTGCGGCGACGGGCTCACGCCGCGCGCCGTCCGGTCGCTGGTGTCGATGGGCATCGACACCTCGGAGCAGGCCGGCTGGCTGCACAACAAGGGGCTGCGGATCATCGGCGGCGGCATGCGGCTGGAGATCCCGTGGCCGGAGCTCGCGAGCTACCCGGCGTACGGCCTGGTCCGGCCGCGCAGCGACTTCGACGACCTGCTGGCCCGCCAGGCGGTCAAGTCCGGCGCGGTGCTGCGCGAGAACACCACGGTCACCGGACCGGTGCTGGACAAGGCCGGTCGGATCACCGGGGTGACCACCAAGGGCGAGAACGGTGCGGTCACCTACTCGGCGCCGCTGGTCGTGGCCGCGGACGGCAACTCCAGCCGGCTGTCGCTCGCGATGGGGCTGGAGAAGCGCGACGACCGGCCGATGGGCGTGGCGGTGCGCACCTACTACCGCAGCCCCCGGCACGACGACGACTGGCTGGAGTCGTGGCTCGAGCTGTGGGACCGCGGGGACGACGGTCGTGAGCGGTTGCTGCCCGGCTACGGCTGGATCTTCGGCGTCGGCGACGGCACCAGCAACGTCGGCCTCGGCATCCTCAACACCAGTACGGCGTGGGGGAAGGTCGACTACAAGGACCTGCTCAAGCGCTGGCTGGACCAGACGCCGGAGGAGTGGGGCTTCCGGGACGAGAACCGCACCCAGCCGGTGCGCGGCGCCGCGCTGCCGATGGGCTTCAACCGTCAGCCGCACTACGCCAACGGCATGCTGCTCGTCGGCGACTCGGGCGGCATGGTCAACCCGTTCAACGGCGAGGGCATCGCCTACGCCATGGAGTCCGGCGAGATCGCCGCGCAGGTCATCAGCCAGGCGCTTGCCCGGCCGACCACCGACGGCCGCGAGCGCGCGCTGCAGGCCTACCCGCAGACCCTCAAGCAGACCTACGGCGGCTACTACACGGTCGGTCGGATGTTCGTGAAGGCCATCGGCGACGACCGGGTGATGAAGCTGGCGACCAGGCACGGCCTGCCGCACCCGGTGCTCATGCGCTTCGTGCTCAAGCTGATGGCGAACCTCACCGACCCGCGTGGCGGGGACGCCATGGACAGGGTCATCAACGCGCTCTCGCGACTGGCTCCGGCGGCGTGAGGCCCGTGTCGACCCGCGTGGAGCGGCCCTCCGGTGCGCTCCTAGGATGGCAAGCCCGGTCGCCGGCCGCCCGGGCTGGAGCGAAGAGGGGAGTGACCTAGGCAGTGCATTCCTACGCCCCGATCCTCGTGCTCGCTGCCCTGTCGTTCGGGTTCGCCGTGTTCTCCATCGGCGCCGGCGCACTCACCGGTCCCAAGCGGTTCAACCGGGCCAAGCTGGACGCCTACGAGTGCGGCATCGAGCCGACCC
>DATMCA010001797.1:0-8593 GCA_035559015.1 Umezawaea sp.
GTCGGCCAAGGCGCTGCTGGCCGCGTGGGCGTCGTTCGACGACCCGATCACCGTGCTGCTGACCGCCTACTTCACCGCGTTCGCGCTGGGCGCCCACGACACCGTCGGGACGGGCCTGACCTCGTTCGGCACCAGCCTGCTGTGGAACGCGGTGCTCGTCGCCGTGGCCTACGCGGGGCACCGGATCTGGAAGGCGCGGCGCACCACGTCCGACGTCCGGCGGCCGTGGCCGGTCCGGTGGGCCGTGCGGACCGGGCTGCTCCTCCTGCTGCTGGCGGGCGGGTTCGTGGCCGTGAAGTACGCGCTGCTGCTCGCGCTCGCCGTCATCGGCCTGTTCTTCCGGCCGTACCTGGGGAAGTCGCTCGACGGGCTGACGCAGGTCGCGCTCTACACGGCCACGTTCGCGGTCGGGGCGGTGCTGGTCGGCGGGGTGCGGATCGGCGAGGGGGCGGTGCTCGGGATCGCCGCGTACGCCGCGCAGGTCGTGGTGGCGCTGGTGCTGACCGTGCCGAAGGTGTGGCGAGGCGACCGGGTGCGGCTCGCGCTGGGCCAGCAGAACGGGCTGACCGCGATCATCCTGGCGCTGCTGCTGGAACCGAACTTCCCCGGCACGATCGCCGTCGTCGCGCCCGCGATCATCGTGGTGAACCTGCTGCACGCGCTGTGCAACGGCCTGTACGACCGGTTCGCCGCGCCCGTCGCCGACCTGGACGACCCTCAGACGCCACCCGCGCGGGACGACCGCCACACCGCGCGCCTCACCCGCGGGCTGAGGAACTCCAACGCCGCCGTGACCCGCTTCCGCCGCCCCGCCTGATTCACCGCCGCCACCATGCCCGAGTTGCGCGCCGTCCACGGCGGCAGCTCGAACAGCGGGTCGAGCCCGAACACCGGCAGGTACTCGGAGACGCCGTCGTAGGCCCGGCAGATCTGGTCCAGCCGGTCCTCGGCCTCGGTGGTCAGTGCCGCGCCGTCCGCCGTCTCGGCCGTGAACCACCGCGCCACCGACGCCCGGAAGTTCCGCACCGACTTCTGCATCAGCACGGCGCGGCCCGCCGCCTCGCGGTAGTCGATCGACCGCAGGCGGCGCTGCACCGCCTCCTGCGTCTCGTCCGGCGCCGGTTCGAAGGCCTCGTCCAGCATCACGTCGAGCTGAGTCAGCTCCTCCAGCACGGCCACCGCCTCGCGGAACAGCCTCTCCACGTCCTCGGGCAGCGGCGACCGCGACTCCTCGCCCCCGCCCGCGCCGGGCAGGTCGGTGAGCCGCTGCTGGATCGCGGCGAGCTGCCGGTCCGTCGAGCCGCGCGCGCTGTCGACGTGCTCGGTCAGCTGCTCGATGAACCCGTAGATGCTCGATTGCTGCCGCGCCACCACGTCGATCCGCTGCCGCAGCGCGGCGACCCCGTCGCCGTCCGCCGGGCCGGGGAGCAGGTGGCCGATCGCCCCGACCAGCGCCTTGAAGTCCTCGGCGAACGTGCGTTCGACGTGCACCAGCGGGTCGCGGCCGATCAGCTCGCGCACCTGGATCGCCGCGCCCTCGACCAGCACGCCGTTGACCACCACCAGCACCTCGGCGCCGTCGGCCGAGTCCTTGACCGAGGCGATCCTGCGCCGCACCTCGGCCACGTTGTCGCTGTCCAGCAGGGATTGCGTGACCAGCACCGCGCACCCGCCCTCGCGGCCGGGGTAGGTGATCCAGAAGTCCGCTTTGGACTCCTCGCCCAGCCCGAGCAGGTGGTCGTGGTAGTAGTCGTACCCCGAGGCGTCCAGCAGCCGCCGCACCACGCCGTGGATGTCGTCCGCGCTGAGCGAGCCGAACAGCTCGCGCGCGGCCTGCTCCACCATCTCGTGGGTCACCAGCGCGTCCGGGCCCTCGTCGTCCACGATCCGGAAGACCCGGTGGCACAACCGGATCACGTTGCGCGCGTTGCCCCTGGCGACGGCCGTGAGGTAGCCGATCGAGTCCATCGTGAACGGGTCGAGCGTCGGACCGCCCTGCGCCGACTGGACGAACTCGGCGACCTCCTCCTTGCTCAGCCCGGCCATCGTCACGGTGTGCGCGATGCGCTGCCGAACGCTCGGCCCGAGCACGGTCCGGAAGTCCGGCAGCCCGGACAGCACCAGGCACGCGCCCGCCTTGGCGAACACCTCCAGCAGCGTCTGGAACGCGGCCAGCGTGTTCGGCTGCGGCTGCTTGTCCAGCGAGAAGATCTTGTCCAGCTCGTCCACGACCAGCACGAACCGCCGCCGCCTGCCACCGAACAGCAGGGCGAACACGCCCATCGCCTCCAGCGCGGCGACCTCGCTGTCGATGGGCTTCGAGATGCCGCGCTCGACCAGCACCTGGTCCGGGTGCCCACCGGTCAGCCACGCCCACACGGAGTGCTCGAAACCCTTGCGCAGCAACAACGCCAGTGCCGTGCCGAAGTCCTTGTTCTCGGTGACGTCCCGCAGCGCGGCCTGCACCTTGCGCAGCAGGGCGCTCTCCATCAGGCCCATCCGCTCCACGACCTGCTCCGGCTGGAGGTCGCGGGTGTTGAGCCACTCGACGGTGTCCGCGGTCAACCCGGTGCTCTGCAACGATTCCGCGACCACGTCGGCGTAGTAGTCGCTGACCTGCGAGAGCACGCCCACCAGCCCGACCTTGTGCATGAACCGGCGGTACAGCTCGATGAAGCTCTCGGCGGTCGCGTCCAGGTACATGGCGTTCGCCGGGTCGGTCAGCTCGGCGCGCGCGTGCCGGACGAGCTGCACGGCCAGGTGCGTCTTGCCGGTGCCGTAGTCGCCGACGATCGCGATGACCGTGCCCGCGTGGTCGCGGTCGTCCGAGGCCCGCAGGTAGGAGGTGACGTGGGACCGCGCCTGGCGGATGGCGTCGGTCTCGATCGACACCTCCGACGAGTCGTGCGAGTCGAAGTCCGTGATGCGGGCGACCGCCATCGGGGAGAAGGGGTTCCTCCGTGCGGGCGGCTCGCCGTTTCCGCTCATCGCTGCTTCCCCAGTCCGTTCCGGGAACCGTTGTTGAAGAACGCGACGATGTCGTCCACGGTCACGACATCACCTTCGCCGCAGCTTAGTCCCCGGCCGCGACGGCTCTCGTAAGTTCCGTGCAAAGTTCGCTGGAGCTGGGCGACCGACTTCGCCCACCCGGCCAGGAATTCGACCGCTTCATCACTCATGCGGGGATACCCGCCCACCTTCGAGTGACGCTGGAGCCGGTCCTCCACGAACCGGCGCGCGTCACCCTCCTGGAGGGCGCCCACGTGCAGCGTCAACGGCGGCACCCACGCTTCGAGCTGTCGCACGATGTCGGCCACCTCCTCCGGGTCAAGCATGTCCGACTCGGCCACGAACAGCACCTTCGGACCGGCGAAGGCACGCGCGTACTGGACCACCTCGGCGGCCAACTCGCCCGGCGTCGGCAGCAGCACCACCAGCACCAGGTCCTCGGCGAGCGCGGCCCCCAGCCGGGGGTAGATCCGGCGCGGCGTGTCGCGGTCGGGGTTGAGCTGCTCCACGGCCTGCGGGCGCAGGGCCTCGTTGTCCACCAGCCGCCCGAACAGCTCGTCGCACACGTGGGCGGCGCGGTGCTCGATCGACTGGGCGGGCCCGTCGGGCAGGCAGCCGGTCAGGTCCAGCACCAGCCCGCGCGCGTTCGGGCCCAGCTCGCGGTTCTCGCGCTGCCGGTCGACCTCCTGGAGCACCCAGTCGGCGCACCGGTGCACCAGCGCCGTCTTGCCGCAGCCGGACTCGCCGGTGACCAGGACCAGCCGCCCCTCGGTCAGCAGCGCGGAGAGGTCGCCCATCTGGAGGGTGAAGTCCTCGAACTGGAAGTCGGCGTCGTCGACCCGGACGTAGAAGTCGCGGTGCCGGGAGTTCTTCCACGGGCACAGCGGGCGCATCGGCGTGCGCTGCCAGCCGGGCAACGGGAACGGGTTGAACCAGGGCTTCGTCATCGGGTCCGCGGGCTCATCTCGGGGTGCCGCCGGGCGGGGCGGGTGAGCGCGGTCGCGACCAGCAGCACCTCGTCGCGCAGCTCCTCCAGCTTCGCGCGCGCCCTGGCGTCCTTGGCCCTCGCCGCGTCGCCCTGGCCCGCCCGCGCGGTGAGCTGCTCGCCCAGCAGGCCGTCGCGCAGCTCGTCCAGCAGCGCCTGCACGCGGGGCCAGCCGCGGTGCTCGGACTTGACCAGCGCCAGCTGGGACACGAGCTTGGCGCGAGAGACCAGCACCGGGCCGTCCGGCTTGTTGCCGACGTACGCCGACAGGTAGGCGCCCGCCGCGTTCTCGAACTCGACCAGCGCCCCGCGCAGGTCCTCGCCCTGCTTGCGGCCGCGGGTGACCCGGTCGCGCCACGCCGTCGCCGCGTACGCCAGCAGCGCGCCGAACAGGCCGGTCAGGAACGGGAGCGCCTGGGTGAACCAGTCCGGCGACGGGGCCTTCTCCGACCCGTACAGCGCCGAGCAGACGCGGTCGAACTCGGCGGGTTTCGCCGAGCGCCACGCGGGGACGTCGCTCGGCACCTCGACACCGATCGCCTTGCCCGCGTCCCGCAGGCTCCGCTCCGACTTCACGGTCAGGCAGAACACGGCCTTCGCGTCGTCCTCGCCGTCGGCGAGCGCCGGGGCTCCGCCGCCGACCAGCAGGACCGCGGCGACACCGAGAGCGGCCACCACGCGCTTCCCCACCACATCCCCCATCGACGGCAGACCGCCAACTGTACCGAGGAAGGGTCGCGCAGGGTGGTGGGTTCGTCACCAGGGTGAGGGCTCGAAGTCCTTCAAGAAACAGCCGTAGAGGTCGACGCCCAGCTCGCCCTGGACGATCGGGTCGTACACGCGGGCGGCGCCGTCGACCAGGTCCAGCGGCGCGTGGAAGCCCTCGTCCGCCAACCGCATCTTGGTGGGGTGCGGGCGTTCGTCGGTGATCCAGCCGGTGTCGACGGCGGTCATCAGGATGCCGTCGGTCAGCATCTCCTCGGCGCTGGTGCGGGTCAGCATGTTCAGCGCGGCCTTGGCCATGTTCGTGTGCGGGTGGCCCGGCCCCTTGTAGGCGCGGCTGAACTGGCCCTCCATCGCGGACACGTTGACCACGTACTTGCGGCGCGCGGGTGCCGCGGCCATCGCCGCGCGCAGCTTCGACACCAGGATGAAGGGCGCCGTCATGTTGCAGAGCTGCACTTCCAGCAGTTCCAGCGCGTCGACCTCGTTCACCCGCTGGGTCCAGCTGTTCTCGTCGTGCAGGTCCGGCAGCAGACCACCCGCGTCGATGGCGGTGCCGGTCGCGATGCGCGCCGGGGAGGCCGAACCGGCGGTGAGCGCCAACGCCGTCAGCGCGTGCGGCGTCGGGATGGAGGGCATCTGCCCCTCCAGCGCCGCCGGGTGCTGGTCGTTGGTGTGGCCGAACGTGATCAGCTCCGGCAGCGGGCCTTCGGGCAGGGGAGCGGACTCCAGCGCGGCCAGTGGCGCGTAGGACTGCGGCGACCGGCGCACGGTCTGCGCGGCGTTGTTGATCAGCACGTCCAGCGGGCCCGCGGCGGCGACCGAATCGGCCAGCGCGATCACCTGCGACGGGTCGCGCAGGTCGATGCCCACGACCTTCAACCGGTGCAGCCAGTCCGCGCTGTCCGGCATCGCCTTGAACCGGCGGATCGCGTCGTTCGGGAACCGGGTGGTGATCGTCGTGTGCGCCCCGTCGCGCAGCAGCCGCAGCGCGATGTACATGCCGATCTTCGCGCG
Organism: Umezawaea sp.; assembly: GCA_035559015.1. Lineage (GTDB taxonomy): Bacteria > Actinomycetota > Actinomycetes > Mycobacteriales > Pseudonocardiaceae > Umezawaea. The sequence continues at coordinate 5,735 of DATMCA010001797.1, forward strand.
GCCACCGGTGAGCAGCGCCCGGCGGCCCGACAGGTCGACGGAGGCGTCGCGGCGGCCCCGGTTGCGGGCCGCGCACGGCGGGCAGAGCTGGTGGTAGAACGCGTCCACCTCGGTGTACCGGTTCTTGCAGGTGTAGCAGGCCTTCGCCTTGATCAGCGTGCCCGCCTTCGCGCCCGGCGTGCTGTCCTGGAGCAGGATCCCCTGCGTCTCGTCGTCGATGCGCTGCGGCGACCCGGTCGCAGTGGCCTCGATCACGGCGCGGTCCGCGGCGGACTCGGCGGCGCGGCGCGCGGTGCGGCGCATCTTGCGGACGGTCTTGAAGATGCCCGCGGTGGCACGGCGGACCGCGACGGCGTCCGGGTGCTCGGTCGGCAGCTGCTCGACCTGCGCCAACACCTTCAGGCAGGTCTCCATCAGCGTCGGGTCGATCCCCGCCACGTCCTCGCCGGAGTCGATCCCGGCCTCGTACTCGGTCACCGTCATGCCCTACTACCGTCCGTGTGTCGCCTGCTCAGGGGTTCCCGCAGCACTCTACCGGCGATGCGGCAACGCCCATTCCAGTGAGAAATCCGTCGCCGGAAGGGTGAAATTCACGTGAGCCAGGGCTAGGGTGCCCCGCATGCCAACAGCGGATGGTCCGCGCGTGAAGCGACTGGCGCACCCCGACGCAGACGTCCGAGCACGGTCGCTCGGCCTGCCGCGGGGTCGGCCGGTGATCGCGCTCTTCTCCTCCGGCGAGCCCCTGACCACGGAACTGGGCGCCGAAGTGCTCCCGTTGCTCCGCCGCGTCGTCACGGGTCGGGACGCGGTGTTCATCACCGCGGGCGCCGACGTCGGGGTCGTCCACCTGCTCGGGGTCGCACTCGAAGCCGTCGAGGGCAAGCTGCCGTCGTTCGTCGCCGTCGCGCCGAGCGGCCGGGTCGTGACGGGGGAGGACAAGCCAGCCGACGGCGAGCAGTCCCTCAACCCCCACCACGACGCCGCCGTGCTCGTGCCCGGCAAGAACTGGGGCGACGAGACGCCCGCCCTGTTCCGGACCGTCGACGCCGTCACCGGCAAGCGCGGCCGGGTCACGGCGCTGCTGATCGGCGGCGACGCCATCGCCCGCGCCCAGGTGACCGCGCACCTCAGCGGCGACCGGCCGCTGGTCGTCGTCGCGGGCACCGGTGGCCTGGCCGACGAGATCGCCCGCGGCACCCTCTCCGAGGACGACGACCTCGCGGTGCTGGTGCGCAGCGGCACCGTGTCCGCCGTGCACCTGGACGAGGGCCCGGAACGGGTCGTCGCCGCGCTCGACCAGACGCTGGGCACCAAGCCCACGCCGAAGCTGACCGTGTGGCCGCGGCTCCGCTACCGCGCCCCGGAGGCCGTGCCGATCATCGACCCCGGCTTCGTGGTCGAGTACCCGCTGCTGGCCGACGCGATCCACGAGGCCAACCGGGTGGTCGCGCCCGCGTTCCACGAGGTCGACGAGACGGCCCACCGCGAGCGCAACCACGCCAGGCTGTTCATCGTCCTGGCCATCGCCGCCGGGTTCGCCACCATCTCCTTCGGCGCCCTCCAGGCCTGGCTGGCCACGCAGGCGTGGCCGGGTGTGCTGGTCGCCGTCAGCGGCGCGCTGGCCGCCGCGCTGGTCGCGCTGTCCCGCCGGTACGAGGCCACCGAGGACGACCTGTCGGCCGCGCACCGCGCCGAAGCGCTGCGCACCCTGTACTTCGACCACCTCGCCGCCCCGCTGCCCGTGTCCGACGCCGAACGCGAGGCCCGGATCCAGGACCTCGTGAACGCCGTCGCACGGCACCGCCACGAACCGGTGACCACCTCATGAGCGACGCCAAGACGGAATCGACGACACCGGGCAAGGCCGGAGCCCCCGCCAAGTCCGAGGCACCTCCTCCGGCCAAGGCCGGGACCACGACGCCCGCCAAGCCCGGAACCGCCGCGCCCGCGAAGACCACGGCCAAGCCCGAGCCGGCGAAGACCGGCTCCGCACCGGCCAAGCCCGAAGCGCCTGCCAGGACCGGATCCGCTCCGGCCAAGCCGGAAGCGGCGGCGTCGTCCAGGACGGGAGCCGTGCAGGCGAGGCTCGAAGCGGCCCCGCCCGCCAAGGCCGAACTCGCGGCGCCCGTCAAGCCCTCGCCGAAGCCGCGGCCGAAGCCCCAGACCAAGACCGTTCCGGTGCACTCCGCGGAGGAGCGCCGCACCCAGTTCCTCCGCGTCTACCTCAAGCACCGCGTCGGCGAACGGCTGGACGGCTTCGAGCGGGCCCGCTCGAAGTACACGTCGTCCCGCCGCTGGACGGGCGCGCTGTCCGTGCTGCTGATGGCGGGTGCGGCGGCACTGGGCGCCGTCGCCGCCGCGGACGCCACCCGCAGGCCGATGTGGGGCTTCCTGGCCGCCGTCGCCGCTTCGCTGGCGGTGGCCGTCGCCTGGTACGAGTCCGCGTTCGGCCTGCGCAGGCTGGCCCGCCGGTCCACCAGCGGCGCGGCGCTGCTGGAGATCCTCCAGGCCCACGGCGCCCCGTCGGACGAGGACGGCGTCGCGGCGTTCGTCACGGAGGTGGAGAGCGTGCTGCGCCACTCCGACTAGGAGGTCAAGGTGTTTTCCCCCTGGGCAAGAACGGGGCGAAACCCTTCGTACCCCCGAACCCAGTGTCTGGGCACGCCCGCACGCGCCCGTCAGACTCCCTCGGAGCCCGGTACCAGCCGGGAAATAACCAACTCCAGGGAGAAGCACATGCGCCTTGCACGCATGCTCTCGACACTCGTGCTCGCGGTCGTGGCGCTGCTGGTCGGCACCTCGGTGGCCCACGCGGACGTCGACGCGCAGGTCACCAAGCTGACCCACAGCGCCGCCGCG
>DATMCA010001798.1:0-7875 GCA_035559015.1 Umezawaea sp.
CGTCGAAGTCGATGTCGATGTCGGGCATCGAGACACGGTCGGGGTTGAGGAACCGTTCGAAGATCAGCCCGTGCGGCAGCGGGTCGAGGTCGGTGATGCCCATCGCGTACGCGACCAGCGCGCCCGCGGCGGAACCACGGCCGGGGCCGACCCGGATGCCGATGTCCCGCGCGTGGCGGATGAGGTCGCCGACGATCAGGAAGTAGGCCGGGAAGCCCTTGTCGATGATGACCTTGAGCTCGAACTCCGCGCGCTCGACGTAGCCGTCCGGGATGCCGTTCGGGAACCGGCGCTCCAGGCCCTTCATCACCTCGTGGCGGAACCACGACTCCTGCGTCTCGCCCTCGGGGACGTCGAAGTTCGGGATGCGGTCGTGGTGGGCCCAGACGTCCTCGTACGACTCGACGCGCTCGGCGATGACCAGGGTCGAGTCCGTCGCGCCCGGCACCTCGGCGTCCCACAGCTCGCGCATGTCCTGGGCCGACTTGAGGTAGTAGCCGTCGCCGTCGAACTTGAACCGCGCCGGGTCGGACAGCATCTTGCCGGACTGCACGCAGAGCAGCGCCTCGTGCGTGCTCGCCTGCTCCTTGGTCACGTAGTGGCTGTCGTTCGTCGCGAGCGGCGGGATGCCCAGCTTCTTGCCGATCATGAGCAGGCCCTCGCGGACCCGCCGCTCGATGCTCAGGCCGTGGTCCATGAGTTCGAGGTAGAAGTTCTCGGCCCCGAAGATGTCGCGGTAGTCGGAGGCGGCCTGGATCGCCTCGGCCTCGTGGCCCAGCCGCAGCCGGGTCTGCACCTCGCCGGACGGGCAGCCGGTCGTGGCGATGATGCCCTCGGCGTGCTCGGCGATCAGCTCGCGGTCCATCCGGGGCTTGCGGTAGTAGCCCTCCATGCTGGCCCGCGTGTGCAGCTTGAACAGGTTCCGCAGGCCCGTCGCGTTGCCCGCGAGCATCGTCATGTGGGTGTACGCGCCGGCACCCGCCAGGTCGTCGCTGCGCTGACCCGGGTCGCCCCAGAAGACCGGCTTCTTGTGCAGGCGGTTGTGCGGCGCCACGTAGGCCTCGATGCCGATGATCGGCTTGATCCCGAACTTCGTGGCGGTCTGGTAGAACTCGTCGGCCCCGTACATGTTGCCGTGGTCCGTCATGCCGACCGCGGGCATGCCCAGCCGCTGGGCCTCTTCGAACAGCGGGGCGACCTTGGCCGCGCCATCGAGCATCGAGTACTCGGTGTGGACGTGCAGGTGGACGAACGACTTGCCGGACAAGGTGGGGGCCTCCCGAGTTCTTGGGTCGTCCGATGCGCGGACCCGCTCACCCTAGTAGGCCGAACGAGTCGGTTGCGCCTCGGTTCGATCCTCTCCCGGAGTGGGATCCACACGGTGCAGAAATGCCGGGGAGTGGCGAAATCCGCGGGCGGTTCGCGCACCGTGACAGTGGTCTCGCTCACCGTGTTCCGGCGGTGTGAACGGCTCGACCGGCCGATTCTTCGCGGACCGCCGGGCTCCCGCCAGGTGCTCGTGAGATGCTTTCGCCCACGTGAGGACCGGTCAGGGCGAGAGGCGACAAACACGGTGACCACCTGGACCGAAGTGATCAACTTTGTTCGGCTGAGGTACGAGGTCCTGGAGGAGACGGAGAGCTGGTTGCGCTTCCGCCTCGACCTGGAGGGCGATCGGACCCAGCAGGTGTCGGTGCACCACGTGCCCGACGCCGACGGCGCGGCCTGGCTGGAGATCTCCAGCCCGGTCGGACGGGCCGACAAGATCGACCTGCGCCGACTGCTCGACCTGTCGGGTCAGGCCCTCGTGGGCGGCGCGGCGGTGGTCGACGGCGTGGCGCTGCTCAAGCACACCGTGCCCCTGGAGGACCTGAGCGTCCTGGAGGAGTTCGACCGGCCGCTGCAACTGGTCGTGGCGAAGGCGGACGCCTTCGAACGCGAACTGACCGAGGCCGACGACTTCTGACGGCACTTCCCCGTCCACGCCGTTCGCGGGGTGGACGGGGAAGACCGGTGCTCGGCAGGTGCCTGACCGGCTGTTTCGCGCGGTCGGGCCGGTGGCGCGCCGCCTCCGTTCGGCGGCCTCCACCACGCCCGACCGATCTCGCGACGGCCTCAGGAGCCGATGACCTCCAGCCAGGCGTGGCGGGCGGCGGCCCTGGTGAACTCGCGGACGTGGACGCCCGCTCGGAGCCAGGCGAACGGGAAGGCGTCGCCCGCGTCGCGGACGACCCGGCCGAACGCGTCGCGCTCCCGGTCGCGCGAGGTGCCCGCCAGGTCGGCGAGGAGACCCGCGGTGGTGGTGAGGCCGGTGCGCGACAGGATCGCCACGTCCCGGTTCGCCGAGGCGATGGCGGCGACGGCGCGCCCGCCCAGGGCCACCCGGTGCAGCACGTTCTCCAGCGGCCTCACCGGCTGCGGGACCCGGCCCGTCGGCTCCGGGCGTTCCGGCAGCTCACGGGTGCCGTCGCCCGCGACGTACGAGTGCTGGATCCGGTCCAGACCCAGGTCGACGTGGTGGCGCAGCTCCGCGGGGAGAGCCAGGTCCTCGCCGGAGACCGCCAGCGCGACGGCCGTGCCCGGCCGGTCCGGCAGGAGCCGGGCGACGACCCGGAGGCGCAGGCCGCCCGCGCCCGCGAGCACCCGCAGGTTCTCCCGTGCGCGACTGCCCTCGCCGACCAGGTCGAGGTTGGCCCCGCCGCAGGCCACGCGCAGCGCGCCTCCGGCCGCACCCTGCACGGTGCCGTCGAGGAACACCAGGTCGGCGCCCGCCGGGCGGTGGGTCGCGGGTTTGGTGTCGGCGTGGAACGCGCGGGCCACCTGCTCGGCGGGCGGCTGAGCCCACAGGTCCGCCAGCGGTGCGCTCGTCCACGGGGTGCCGGACGCGGCCACCGCGCGCACGGCCTTGCCCGCGCCGAGCCTGCGGTCCGGTGACGCCGTGCCGCCGGACAACAGGAGGCCGCCCCGGCCCAGGTCGCGCTGGCTGAGACCGGACTCGCCGATCGCCACTGCCCCGCTCGCCGCGGCGGCGATCCGCTCCGAGCCGCCCGGCATGATCGCCGGGACGGTCCAGAGCACCCCGGAGTCGTCCACCAGGTGCGTGACGACACCGCTGTAGCCGGAGGTGGTCAGCACGGTCTCGGTGCACAGGCCGTAGAGGCGCAGCGCGCCGACGGGGGAGTACTCGCGGCGGGCGGTGCCGCGCAGTTCGGTCGGGTCCGCCGTGCTCGTGCCCTCGCGCAGGTCGTGGCACAGCAGGAGGAGGTCGACCAGTTCGGCGGTGAGCACCTCTCGGTCGAACGACGAGTCGCCCGAGCGGGCCGCGGCGAGCGCGGCGGCGATCCGCAGGCCGCCCGCCGAGGCGCGGTACAGGCCCGCGACCCGTGCGACGTGAACCGCGCGCAGGAGTTCGGCGCGCACGACCGCGCCGCTGCCGGTCGCGCCGCTGCGCAGCACCGTCGAGCACGCGTTCCACAGCGCTGTCGCGGCGGCGCGCTCGTCCTCGCGCACCTCCGCCGTCGGGGTGGCGACGGCCTCGGGGGCGACCGCCTCCTCCACGGAGGCGGCTTCGGGATCGGCTTCGGCGACCTCGGCCGCCGCGACGGCGATGCCGCGGTGCAGGCACTTCGGCGCGAGCAGGCAACTGCACACCAGGTCGGCCGCCGCGGTGAGGATGCTGCCGTGCAGCGTCCAGGTGAGCGTCGTGTCGCCGTCGAGCACGGCGGTGGCCGTGTCGCCGTCGACCACCACCTCCCACTCGGCGGCGCGGTCCAGCGCCGTGTCGACGCGTTTGCGCAGGCGGGGCGGGAGCGCGTCGAGCACGTCCGCCACGACCGCGGGTGCGACGGGGATCATCCGCGCACCTTCTCACCCACCCAGCGGGCCAGCGCCTGCGGGCTGAGCGCCGCCACCGGCATCCCGGCCGCGACCAGCGACCCCGCGACCGACGTCGAGTAGCGGGCGTTGCCGCTGTCGTCCAGGCTCGCGCAGCCCAGCACCGTCACGCCCGAGGTCACCAGCTCCCGCACCTGCGCGACGAGCGGCGCCAGCGGGCCGCCCTCCTCGAAGTCGCTGACCAGCACCACCATCGTCCTTTCCGGAACGGTCACGAGGGAACGGGCGTGCCGCAGCGCGCCCGCGATGTGCGTGCCACCGCCGACCCGCACCTCCAGCAGCAGCGACAGCGGGTCCGACACCCGGTCGGTCAGGTCGACGACCTCGGTGGAGAACGCGAGGAAGTGCGTCGACAGCGCGGGAACCCCGGCGAACACCGCCGCCGTGAGCGCCGACCACACCGTGGACGCCTCCATCGAGCCGGACACGTCGACCACCAGCACCAGCCGCCAGTCGCTCGACTTGCGGCCTCGGGTGCGGAACACCGGCCGCTCCGGCACGACCACGACCCGGCCGGTGGAGTCCCGGCGGGCGGTGGCGAGGTTCGCCCGCAGCGTGCGAGGGAGGTCCAGCTTCCCGCCCGGTCTGCGGGTCGGCGTCGGGAGCTGCATCCCGGTCAGCGCCGGCCGCACCCGGTTGGCGAGCTGCGCGGTCAGTTCCCTCACCAGCCTCGCCACGAGCGGCCGCAGGCGGGCCAGCGACGCCTCGGACAGGCCGCCCGCCAGGGACAGGACGCTGCGGAGGAGCTCGACGGACGGGCGCACCGAGCCGGGGTCGATCTCCAGCGCGGCTTCCAGCCTGCCGCCTTCGGCGGCGGCCGCCAGGACCTCCTCGCGGACGTGGTCGCCGAACAGGTCGCGCAGTTCCTCGGACCACTCCCGCACGTCCGGGAAGGGGTCGGAGCGGTCGGCGCCCGCGTCGCCGCGCAGCGCGCCCTCACCCCGGTCCTGGCCGTACAACTCGTCCAGGGCGGCGGCGTACCTGGCCCCGCCCTTCGGCCGGTCGCCTCGGGCACCGAGCACCAGCCGCCAGCGGATGGCCGCGGGGAGCGAACCGGGCTCGGTGTTGTCCACAGTGGACCTGGGCTGGTCCGCCGGAACTTCCGCTTGCGGGGCAAGGGTTTCCCGGCGTTCCAGCCCGTGCTCGCGCAGGGTGGCCAGTGCGGCGTGCTCGGCGTTCAGCCACATCGCCAGCAGTTCGGGGTCCGGGGCGTCGGTCGCCTCGACCCGGTCGCCCGTGCGCTCCTCGACCACCGCGAGGACACGGGCCCGCGCGGTGGGGCCGATGGACGTGAACGCGCCGCGCAGCGCGGGCAGCCGGTCGAGGAAGTCGCGGTCGGCCAGGTCCTCCACGCGGTCCAGCAGCGGCGTCAGGGTTTCCGGTGTCTCCAGCAGCGAGGCCGCGGCGGCCAGCACGCCGGTGAGGCTCCCGCGCAGGACACCGCGGCGGTCCGGCGTGGTGGCGCCGTCGATCCACGACGCCACGCGCTCGCCCAGTTCCTCCGGCGGGATGAGGCCGAGCAGCACGCGCGTCGCGCCCGCCGCCCCCGCGATCAGTGGCGAGGCGTCGTCGGCCAGCCGCTTGAGGGTCGCGGCCAGCCGCAGGCCGGTGCCGTGCTGGTCGTGCCGCTGACCCAGTTCGACCAGGGCGTGCGCGTCGGCCACGTCCTCGGAGCCCGCCAGGCCGTCGAGTTGCGTGACGGCCGCCGTCTCCAGGTCCTGCGCCAGCAGGGGGTGCGAGTCCAGGACCGTGCCGGGGGTGCCGGGCAGGTGGCCCGCGCGCAGGCGGTCGACCAGGTCCAGCGCGGCCAGCAGGTCCGGCAGGGTGCCGGACGCCGGGAGGACGGTCGCGGCGTCGGTCAGCAGGTCGTCGACCAGGTCCGGCAGACCGCACCCGGCCGCCGCCGCGAGGTCGCCGAGCACGTCGGCGGGTGTGTGGCCGCCCTTGGTCTCCCGTTCGGCCCGGCGGGCGCGCAGCCTGCCCGCCGCGGCCAGCGGCAGGGTCGCGCCCCACAGGCCCGCGACCGGCAGGGTGGCGGCGGTCGACGGCGTCCACGTCGCGGTCCAGCGCGTGGTGAGCGCGTCACCGCCTCCGATGCCGGTGGTCGCGGTCGGCTCGGCGTACGTCACGCCGAGGACGGAGAGCTGGCGCAGCGCGACTTCCCGGCGTGCGTCCAAAGTGGACCGCAGCGGGTCGAGTCGGAGCACGGCCGGTTCGCGGCTGCCCGGTCCGGGCAGGCGGAGGTCGGCCAGCAGCGTTTCCACGGCGGGCGCGAGACCCGAGCGCGGTGTGCCGGGGGCCAGGACGCCGGTTCGGTGGCCCACCAGGACATCGCCCGCCGCGCGGGCCACGACCCGGCCCCGGCCCAGCGGTTCGGCGTGGGTCAGGACGGTCTGCACCGCCTCCACGACCTCACCCCGGCCGGGAGCGGGAAGGCCGCGCAGCCGGGCCAGGTCAACGGCCAGGCGCAGCGTCTCGCGGGCCTCGCCGGGACCGGCCGGGTGGCCCAGTTCCCTGACGCGCGAACAGATCCGCACGATCACCGCCGCCGCGGCGGCCTCCACGGCCGCCGGATCGCCCTCGGCCTCCAGCACCGCCTGCTGCCACTCGGGGTCGCGGATGCCCGCCGGGTAGCCGGACCGCTCGTCCAGCAGCGCGAACCCGTACGGCACCAGCGAGGTGACCACGTCGTCGCTCGTCGGGACCTTCTCCGCCGGGTCGGCCTCCGGACCGTCCAGCAGCGCGGCGGCGTGGAAGGACCCGACCACCGCGGCGCAGCGCTTGCCCGCGACCTGCGCGACCGCCCGCCGCATCCAGGCCTCCCGGCGCGGGTCGAACGGGTCGACGGCGGTGCCCGCCGCGTCGCTGCGCATGGCCCAGCCGACCAGCAGTGCCGCGCGCCGCACGGCTTCCGCGGTCTGACCGGGCGCGGCCGCTTCCACGAGCCGGTCCCACAGGTCCTCGCCGTCACGGCCGCTGATGGTGCGGCGCAACGCGTCGGTCAGCGGCGCCGGCCCCACCTCACCCCGCCGGTGGCCCTCGCCGCGCAACGCCAGCGGCAGGTCGCACGGGCGGACCTCGACGCCGTTGCGGTGCGCCCAGCGCACGGCGGCCAGCTCGGGGGAGAAGTCGGCGAACGGGTAGAATGCCAGCCCGCCACCGTCACGAGCCGCGCCGGACAGCGCGACCGGCGCCGTGAGGCCGGGGTCGGCCAGGTGCGGCAGCCAGGACCCCAACTCCTCCGGGAGTTCGATCAGCAGTACCTCGGGGTCGGCGGCCTCCAGCATGGCGGGCATCAGGGCGGCCAGCGCGGGGGAGTGGTGGCGGACGCCGATCAGGTGCGGGACGCGGTGGTCGGCGAGCCGGTCGACCACCGCGGGATCGGCGGCGAGCGGGATGGAGGTCACGTGAGCACCTCGGACTGGATGGGGAGCGGCCGCGGGGGGTTCGCCGGGGAAGCGGGGCCGGTCGCGGTGGAGCGGCGGGCCCCGGTGCCGAGCGGCCGGACCCGGCGGGACTGCTCGGTGGCGAGCGGAAGTCGCGGGAACGCTGGCCGGGCGATTCCGCCGACCCGCCCCCGTCGGCCGAGCCCGAGGACCGGGCGACGGGTGGTGTCCGACGTCGAGCGGTGGTGCGGGGACGACGTGAGCCGGGACGCGCTCGCCGACCGGCGGTGACCGGGCCGCCTCGGCGGGTCGGAGTCTGTTGATCCAGGGCGGCTGTTCGCGGCGACCGGGACAACGTCCGATGTGGACCGCGCGCCCGGTCGGCGCGAGGGTGTGGAGGTGTGCGCGGTCTCGACCGTGTCGGGGTGTTGTCGAGGGGAGTCGGTTCGGTGCGCGGCGGCGGGTGACTGGTGAGCGGGGTGGTCCGGTCGGAGGGCGACTGGGGCCGCGTCCGATGTGGACCGCGCGCTCGGCTGGCGCGAGGGTGTGGAGGTGTGCGCGGCCTTGGCCGTGTCGGGGCGTTGCTGAGGGGAGC
>DATMCA010001799.1:0-11083 GCA_035559015.1 Umezawaea sp.
TGCCGACCGAACGGCCCGCGCGCCGGCGCGTTCGCAAGCCCGTGACCAGGGGTATCCGCATCTACCTGGCGACACCCCGGCTGCGCGGCCTGCTGGCGGTCCACCTCGCCGCGGCCGCCGCCGGGTCGATCGTGCTCGTCACCACCGTCGGCCACGTCCGGGACACCCTCGGCCGCGGGTCAGCCGATGTCGCGATCGCGTTGGGCGCCAGCGGGTGCGGCTCGCTGCTCGCCGCGCTGGCCCTGCCGACGCTGCTCGCCCGGTACGGCGACCGGCTGGTGGTGGTGCGGGCCGCGCTGCTGCTGTCGGTCACGCTGTTCGTCGCCGTGCCCGCGCTGTCGTGGGGCTGGCCGGTGCTGCTGGGGCTGTGGGCCCTGATCGGCGCGGGCGGGTCGCTGGTGCTCACGCCCGGCGCGCGGCTGCTGCGCCGGTCGGCCGACACCCCGGACCGGCCCGCGCTGTTCGCCGCGGACTTCGCCCTGTCGCACGCCTGCTGGCTGCTCTGCTACCCGTTGGCGGGCCTGGTGTCCACGGTCGCCGGCCTGCCCGCCGCGCTGGTCGTGCTCGGCGTGATCACCGCCGGGGCGACCGCCGCGGCCGTGAGGCTGTGGCCGCACCACGACCCCGAGGTGGTCGAGCACGAGCACGACGGACTCGCCCCCGACCACGAGCACCTCTGCGACGCGGCCCCGGTCGAAGGCCGGTGGCGGCACGCGCACCCGTACCGGATCGACGAGTTCCACGACCGCTGGCCTACCGCTTCGGCACGCTGAGCTGGTGCAGCAGCGGCCCGGTCGGCTGCTCCACGAGGCTGTGCAGGGACACCGCGTCCAACTCCGCCAGGAACGCCTCGTGCGCCCGCCGCAACGCCCCGCGCAGCCTGCACGCGCCCCGCAGGGGACACGGCGGGTCCTCGCAGTCGATCACCTCGTCGTCACCCTCGAAGTCGCGCACGAGCTGCCCGACCGACCACGCCAGCGCTTCCGGGGCGATCCGCAGCCCGCCCGACCGGCCGCGGACGGTGAGCAGCAAACCGCTGTGCGCCAACCGCTGCACGACCTTGGCCACGTGGTTGCGCGGCACGTCCAGCGCGGTGGCCAGCTCGTCGACCGTCGTCTGCTCGTCCTGCACCGCCGTGAGCATCAGCACGCGCAGGGCGATGTCCGTTCCCCTGGTGAGCCGCATGGTCGGCAGCGTAGCAAAGGGGTACAGCATAGGCGGCTTTGTGAGCTACGAGGCGGTGATCACGGTGGCAGGGGCCGGCTTTAAAGAGGTATGGCTGATACGTTTTTTAGCAGTCGATCTCTGGAGGTCCCCCTGATGCTCGCCCCCGACTCGGTCACCGTCGTCCGCGCCACCGCCGACACCGTCGTGCGCCACGGCGCGGAGATCACCGGCCGGTTCTACGACCGGATGTTCGAGGCGCACCCGGAACTGCTCGACCTGTTCAACCGCGGCAACCAGGCCAACGGCGAGCAGCGGCAGGCGCTCGCGATGTCCGTCGCCGCCGTGGCCGGGCACTTCGCCGGGATGAAGCCGGTGCCGCTGGCCGCGATCGTCGGCCGGATCGCCCACAAGCACGCGTCGCTCGGCGTCACGCCCAGCCAGTACGTCGTCGTGGGCCGCCACCTGATGGCCGCGATCGGCGAGGTGCTCGGCGCCGCCGCCACCCCGGACGTGATCGCCGCGTGGGACGAGGTCTTCTGGCTGTTCGCCTGCCTGCTGGTGGCCGAGGAGTCGCGCCAGTACGAGCGGGCGGGCAGCAGCTTCACCCGTCCGCTGGCGCCGCACACCGTCACCGACGTGCACCGGGACACCGAGGACGTCACGTCGTTCCTGCTGGAGCCCGACGTCCCCGGCCGGCCGCACCGACCGGGCCAGTACGTGAGCGTCGCCGTCGACCTGCCCGGTGCGGGGCGGCAGATCCGGCAGTACACCATCAGCTCCGCCCCCGACGAGCCCGCGCTGCGGATCACGGTCAAGCGCCACCGCGCGGCCGACGACCGCCCCGAGGGCCTGGTCTCGAACCACCTGCACGACACCGTCCGCGCGGGCGACCGCCTCCAGGTCAGCCCGCCGTTCGGCGACCTGGCCCTCCCACCGGGCGACGGGCCGCTGCTGCTCGCGAGCGCGGGCGTCGGCAGCACCCCGATCGTCGCCACCCTCCGCCACCTCGCCGCCGGTGCGGCGCGACGCCCGGTCACCGTCGTGCACGCCGACCGCACCCCCGACACCCACCCGCTGCGGGCGGACATGCTCGACGCCGTCGACCTGCTGCCCGACGCCTCGCTGTCGCTCTGGTACGAGCGGAACCCGTTGCCGCACAACGGGGCGAACGTCCGCTCCGGTTTCGTCGACCCCGACCTGATCCACTTCGACCCGGCCGGTCACGCGCTGCTGTGCGGCCCGCTGCCGTTCATGCGCACGGTCCGGCGCGCCCTGCTCGACCGCGGCCTGCCCGTGGAACGCGTCCACTACGAGGTCTTCGGCCCCGACGCCTGGCTCGGCCGCGACGCCTCCTGACCCGACCGCCTCCCCCGCTCGGGGGACCGCGGTCCAGCCGCGAGAACGACGTGCCCGAACCCGGTGCCCCGCCAGGATGAGCCGCGGACGGCACCGGGCCGTCCCCACCACGGGGGTGTCCACCATGCACAGAAGAACGATCGGCGCGGCGACGGGGATCGCCGTCGCCGCGACCCTGCTCACCGCGATGCCCGCGACCGCCACCGGGGCGAGGATCGACCTGCCCGCCCTCAGCGGGCACCACCCGGTGGGGACCACGGAACTCCACCTGGTCGACCGGAACCGCTCCGACCCGTGGGTCGCGGGCACCAGCCGTGAGGTGATGGCGACCGTCACCTACCCCTCGACGGGCTCCGGCGACCGAGCCCCGTGGATGACGCCGGGTATCGCCGACGCCGTCGACGCGATCACGTCGGGCCCGTACTTCTTCGACGTGCCGAGGGGTTCGGTCGACTGGGGTTCCGTCCGGCGGCACGCGCGGTCGGCCGCGCCCGTCGACCGGGGGCACGGCGACTGGCCGGTGGTCCTCTTCTCGCCGGGCTTCGGGTCCGCGCGGGAGTTGAACGCCGGCCTGACCGACGACCTCGCGAGCCGCGGCTACGTGGTCGTCTCGCTGTCCCACACCCACGAGTCGGCCGCCGTGGAGTTCCCCGGCGGTCGGGTCGAGTACGGGCTCGTGGGCGACGAGGACCTGCCCGGCCGGAAGACCGCCATCGACGCCCGCGTCGCCGACACGCGGTTCGTGCTCGACGAGCTGGCCCGGCTCGACCGCGGTGACAACCCGGACGCCGAACGCGATCCGCTGCCCCGCGGTCTGGTTGGCGCGCTCGACCTGTCTCGCGTCGGCATGTTCGGCCACTCCTACGGCGGTTACACCGCGGGCGAGACGATGGTCCAGGACCGCCGGATCGACGCGGGCGTCAACGTCGACGGAGCGATGGGCCACGGTCGCGGCGTCGACCCGTACCTGCCCGGCGAGGTCGTGAAGCGCGGTCTCGACCGCCCGTTCCTGCTGGTGGGCGGTGACTTCGTGGATCCGGGGACCGGCGCGAGGACCGAGCACTCCCACCTGGAACGCGCGTTCGACCCGACGTGGGCCGACTTCTGGCCGCGTCAGCGCGGCTGGAAGCGCGACCTGCACCTGGACGGAAGCACCCACTACGGCTTCACCGACCTCCAGGTCGTCGTGCCGCAGCTCGACTCCCTGCTGCCGCCCGCCACCAGGACGGCGCTGATCGGCACCATCGACCCGGCGCGTTCCCTGGCGGTGCAGCACGACTACCTGGCCGCCTTCTTCGACCTGCACCTCAAGCGACGGCACACCCGCCTGTTCGACCGGGACGCGCCGGACGTCAGGTTCCTGTAGTCCACTGTGGACTCATATTGGGCCGAATGGCCCATCTTCGCCGCTGGTAAGGGAAATCAGGGTTGACCGGGGCCTCCGGTGGGTACCAGGTGATCGACATGGTGACCCCACTGGAGGCCCCGATGACCCGGCGCACCGCCGCTGCGTTGACCGCCCTGGCGTTCCTGCTGGCGGGATGCGACCCGCTGGACGTCGGAACGGGTGCCCCGGGCGGCGGTTCCGGTGCGGCCGTCACGGTCGACCGCGTGCCCGAGGGAACACCGGACGCCGCCACCGCCAAGGCCGAACTGGCCCAACTGCCCGAGGGCGGGCTCGGCAAGATGGACGGCTACGAGCGCGACTGCGGCAACGGCGCCGCCTGCGTCTTCGGCCAGCCGTGGCTGGACGTGGACGGCGACGGCTGCGACCAGCGCAGTCAGGTCCTCGCCCGCGACATGACCGACGTCGTCCGCAAGGAGGGCCGCTGCTCCGTCACCTCCGGGAAGCTGCTGGACCCCTACACCGGCGACACCCTGACCAGCACGTCGAAGATCCAGATCGACCACGTCGTCCCGCTGGCCGAGATGTGGCGCAGCGGCGCGGCCGCCTGGACCCCCGAACGCCGCGCCGCGGCCGCCAACGACCTCAACAACCTGCTCGCCGTGACCGGCAAGGTCAACCAGTCCAAGGGCGACAAGACCCCCGACGAGTGGATGCCCCCGAACCCCGCGTACGCCTGCTCGTACGCCAGGGTCTACGTCGGGGTGAAGACCGAGTACGGGATGAGCGTGCGCGCGGCCGAACGGGCGGCGCTCGACAAGTCGCTGGCGACCTGCGGCTGAGCCACGCCGTCCGGGGATTCCGCCGTTCGCGCGCGGGACCGGCTGCCCTCATGCAGCGGGCGAATGGACTTCTCCTCCCGGGCGCAGCAAGATCCGAACCGCCCTCGGCAGGCCGGACCCGGCTGACGACGCCTCGGCAGGCAGGAGCCGCCCGTGTTCGGGAACTTCCTCGCGTGGCTGGGGGTGCGGAGCCGTTGTCGGGCTGAACTGGCGCACAACCGGCGGCTGGTCGCCCACTACTGCAACGTCATCCAGCGCACCCGCGGAGCGCCGCTGCGCATCAAGATGTGGGACGACGTGACGGTGATCGACGCGCGGGGCGGTGCGGTCGAGACGGTCAAGGTGGTCGCCAGGGTCGAGGCCGAGGACACGCACTTCTACCGCTTCCGCATCGGGCCTGGCTGGAACCAGCCGGAGCGGCAGCGGGCCAAGGCGGTGTGCGTGGTCAGGGGCGGGGAGGCCGGGCCCGACTACGACACCACGACGTCGTGGCTCGCGGACGGCCGGATGGAGGTGCACGCGCACCTCCCGGAACCCGCCGAGGTCGGGGTCGACCTGCGGATCATGCTGGTCATCACCTGGCCGGGGATGTGCGAGCCGCTGGTGGCCGGGCGCGTCGCCGACGACTACGTCCTGCACTTCGGGCACGACGTCGACACCGTGCGGTACGTCGTGGTGCTGCCGGAGGGGGAGACCGCGCAGGTCGGGCGGGTCGGGTTCGAGGCCGACGACGAGCACTTCCGGGTGCGGACGGCGAAGAACGCCGTCGGGTTGACGGAGGTGTCGCTCGTCGCGCGGGACGTGCCCGCCCGGCACCGGTTCGGTCTCCGCCTCGAACTGGAGTGACCACGCCGGCGGGTCAGTCGTCATCGGTCTTGTCGCCACCCGTCACGGTGTTCACCTGCACTTTCCCTGTGGAGTTCCGCGCCGGATTCGATCATGAACGCGGTGGTCCCGCCCGAGATCGTTATGCTCACCCCGAAACGGTCAAACGAACATCGGGGTCATCGGCATGCGAGAACCGAGCGACGTGCGGCGCAGGCGGATCCTGGGGGTCGTGGGCTCTCGGGGGGCCGTGAAGGTGAGCGACCTGGCGTCCGAGCTGGAGGTCTCGGTCGTCACGGTGCGGCGGGACGTCGAGGAGTTGGCGCGGGCCGGGGAGGTGCGGCGCGGGCACGGGGTGGTGCGGTCGGTGGTGGCCGTCGAGCACGAGGTCGTGACGCCGGTGGCCGGCGGGGCGGTCGCGCTGGTCGTGCCGGAGCGGCACACGTACCTGTACGAGGCCGTGCGCGGGGCGCGGGCGGTGCTGGAGGAGGCCGGGCTGCGGGTGGCGCTGCACATCGCGCCGCAGGTCGCGGGGGCTGAACGGCCGATCGTGGAGCGGGCGCTGGCCGACGGGGCGCGGGGGTTGTTGATCGCGCCGCGCTGGCGGTCGGCCGCCGCCGAGGAGGCCGACTACGGCTGGCTGGCGCGGTCCGGCGTGCCGACGGTGATGGTGGAGCGGCGACCGCGACGGGGGAGTGCGCTGCACGCGGTGGACTCGGTCTGCTCGGACCACTGGTACGGGGTGCGCCTGGCGGTGGAGCACCTGGTGTCGCTGGGGCACCGGCGGATCCTGCTGGCAGCGCGGGACGACAGCCCGACGGCGCGGGCCTTGCGGGCGGCGTTCGCGGAGATCGCGGCGGCCCGGCCGGAGGTCGAGGACTGGGCGGTGGTGCTCAGCGCGCCCGACGCCGGGCCGGGACCGGGCGCGGAGCCGGTGGCCGAGTTCGCGGAGCAGGTGCGCGAGCGCGGGATCACCGGTGTCGTGCTGCACGGCGACGTGGAGGCGCTGATGCTGGTGCAGCACCTGGTGGAGCACGGGGTGCGGGTGCCGGAGGACTGCTCGGTCGTGGCGTACGACGACGTGGTGGCCGGGCTGGGCGGCACGCCGTTGACCGCGGTGGCGCCGCCGAAGGCCGAGGTGGGCCGGGTGGCGGCCGAGTTGCTGCTGCGCCGGCTCGCGGGCGGGACGGGGACCAGGCGGGTCGAACTCCTCCCCGAACTGATGATCCGCGGCTCGACCGCGATCGTTTGACCGTTTGAGTTTCTTTTGAGCGAAGTATTGACCCGGTAGTGCTCAACCGATCAGGCTTTCGGTGTCCCACCCTGAGCCCAGGAGGCCACCGATGTCCGGTCGACCCCACACGGCCCTCGCCATGTGGCCGGACTCCGCCGAGGCCGTCTTCGACGAGGCCACCCTGCGCGCGCTCGGCGAGGTCGGCGACCTCGCGTCGACCGAGGTCCTGCACGACTTCACCACCGACCACGCCCGCGCCGCGCTGGCCCAGGTCGAGGTGCTGGTCACCGGCTGGGGCTGCCCGCGGCTCACCGCGGCCGTGCTGGCCGGCGCACCGCGCCTGCGCGCGGTCGTGCACACCGGCGGATCGGTGCGCGACCTCGTGACACCGGAGTGCTGGGACCGGGGCGTCGTGGTGTCGTCCGCCGCCGTGGCCAACGCGCTGCCGGTCGCGGAGTACACCCTCGCGATGATCCTGCTGACCGGCAAACGCGTCCTGGAACGTGCCCGCGACCACCGGGTCGAGCGCCGTGCGGACGACTGGCTGCACACCTCCAAGGCCATCGGCAACCACGGTCGCACGATCGGCGTCCTGTCCGCGTCGATGATCGGCCGCCGGGTCGTGGAGCTGTTGCGCCCCTTCGACTTCCACGTCCTGCTGCACGACCCGTTCGCCACGGACGCCGACGCCGCCGCGCTGGGCGTCGAACCGGTCGACCTCGGCGAGCTGTTCGCGCGCAGCGACCTCGTCACCGTCCACACGCCGCTGCTCCCCGAGACCCGAGGCCTGATCAGCCGGGAGCTGATCGCGGCGATGCCCGCGGGCGCCGTCCTGCTCAACACCGCCCGCGGCGCGGTCGTCGACCAGGACGCGCTCACCGAAGCCGTGCGGGACAAGAGGATCCGGGCCGTCCTGGACGTCACCGACCCCGAGGTCCTGCCGCCGGACCACCCGCTGTGGGACGAGGACGACGTGCTCATCACCCCGCACCTGGCGGGGTCGCAGGGCAACGAGTGGCGACGCCTCGCGGACACCGCCGTCGCGGAGGTCGGCCGGTGGGGGCGGGGCGAGGAGTTCGCCCACCCGGTCCGGCGCGAACTGTTCGGACAGCTCGCGTGATCGCGCTGCCGCCCGACGACCGGGTCCTGAGCCCGCACACCGGGTACACCCGCGCGCACTGGGAGGCCACCGCCGACGGGCTGCTCGAAGCCGCGTGGCGCTGGGCGAGCCCCGGCGGCGCGCGACTGGACCTGCCGGGGCGGCCGTCGGCGAGCGGCGCGGTCTCGGACGGCCTGGAGGGGTACGCCCGCACGTTCCTCGCCGCTGCGTTCCGGGCCGCGGGCGGCGGCGATCCGCGCGACTGGCTGGGCCGGTACGCGCGCGGTCTCGAAGCGGGCACGAGCCGGGGCCCCGAGGAGTGGCCGCCGATCCTCGACGGCGGGCAGCCGATGGTCGAGTCGGCGTCGATCGCGCTCGGCCTGCGGCTGACCCGCCCGTGGCTGTGGGACCAGCTCGACGAGGGCGTCCAGGACCGCGCGGAGGAGTGGCTGCGCGGTGCGCTGCGGCACGTCCCGTGGCCCAACAACTGGTACCTGTTCCCGTTCACCGTGGCCGGCTTCCTGGACTCGGTCGGCCGGGGTGACGCCGAGACCGCCCGCGCCCGGACGAGGGCGTTGGAACTGCTGGAGACCTGGTACCGGGGCCAGGGCTGGTACAGCGACGGCGACGGCCGCGCGTTCGACCACTACAACGGCTGGGCGCTGCACCTGTACCCGGTGCTGGACAACCACCTGGCCGGGGCGAGCACCCCGCACGACGACCGGCTCCGCGAACACCTGGAGGGCTTCTCCCACCTGTTCGGCTCCGACGGCGCGCCGGTCCACTTCGGACGGTCGCTGACGTACCGGTTCGCCGCCGCGTCGGCGGTCGCGCTGGGCGCCGTCACCGGACGCACACCGCTGGCGCCGGGCGTGTCCCGCCGCCTGCTCAGCGGTTCGCTGCGCTACTTCCTCGACCGCGGGGCCGTCGACGACAACGGGCTGCTCACGCTCGGCTGGCACGCTCCGCACGAGCCGACGCTCCAGCCCTACTCCGGCCCGGCCTCGCCGTACTGGGCGTCGAAGGCGTTCGTGTGCCTGCTCGCGCCCGAGGACCATCCACTGTGGACTTCGACCGAGGAGCCCGCGCCGAGCGAGGGGCCGGACCACGTGTTCTCCCTGCCCGCGCCCGGCTTCCTGGTCCAGTCGGCGAACGGCGTAGTCCGGCTGCACAACCATGGCAGCGACGACGTCCGCCCGCACGAGGCGGAATCGGCCACCGACGACGACCCCCACTACGGCAGGCAGGCCTACTCCACCGCCACCGGGCCGAGCTTCGACGTGCCGGACAACCACTTCGCCGTCGTGGTGGACGGCGTCCGCCGCCGCATCCACCCCCTCGGCGCGGGGCACGGCGAAGGCTGGGGCTGGGCCGCCTCCGAGCACCGCCCGGCGTTCGCGCCCGGTCCACCCGCCGTGCCCGGACTGCGGGTGGAGAGCGTCACGGTGGCCATCGGCGCCGACGAACTCCGCGTGCACCGCGTGGTCGGCGCCCCGCCCGGCGCCCTGGTCGAGCACACGGGGTGGGCGGCCACGGACTCCACTCTGCGACCGTTGCACGGCTGGACCAGCGAGGACGTGTTCACGACGGCCACGGCGTTCACCCCGGAGGCCCGCGTGCCCCGGCTCGGGGGATCAGCGCAGGGCACGGCGGTCTACGCCGCTCTGGCGTCGCTCACCCCGACCACCGCACGGCCGACCGCCCGCCCGACCGGGACGGGCGTGGACGTGGACTGGGAGGACGGGTCGCGCACGACGATCACCTTCGAGCCGCTCGCGGTCGACCACGTCAGGCCGAGTCCCGGATGACCAGTTCGGTCGGCAGGATCAGCGGCGTCGGCCGCTCGCCGCTGATCAGCCGCACCAGCATCCGCGTCATCTCACGCCCCAGTGCCTCTGCGGTCAACGCCCCGGCGGCCATCGCGTCGAGGTCCGGGCGCTCGTCCAGCGGCCGGGTCATGCGTGCCACGCGGGAGTCGTCCAGCCCCGCCGGCGCCAGGGCCTCGCGGTACCCGAGGTAGCGGTTCACGCCCACGTGCAGGTCGAGCCGGCCGGTGATCGTGGCGATGCGCTGCCTGCCGATGCCGGGCAGTTCGACCCCGTGATCGCCATCCGGCTGATCGACGGCACGTGAGCGACGGGTCGGAGCGACCGACCCGGGCTTCTGGAGGAACGCATGGCGTGGCAGTTCGCGGTCAGCACCCTGGGGATGCCCGGAACGCCCATCGGGCAGGCCGCGCGGCTGGCGGCCGAGCACGGCTGCCGGGGGCTGGAGATCCGGACGCACCCCGACGAGCAGGTCCACATCGGACTCACCCGGCGCGAGGTCGACCGGGTGCGTGCGGAGGTCGCCGACCACGGGCTCGTCGTGGCCTGCCTCGCCGGGTACGCGAAGGTGTGCGCGCCCGGCCCGGACGAGCCCGTGGTCGCTGAACTGCGGGCGCTGATCGACCTGGCGCACCGGCTCGACGCGCCGTCGGTGCGGGTGTTCCCCGGCGGTGACGGGGAGTCGCGCGACCGGATCGGCGCGGTGCTGGACGACCTCCGGTCGTCCGGGGTGCGGCTGCTGGTGGAGACGCACGACTCCCACCCCACGGGTGGGGAGGCGCTGGGGATCGTGGAGCCGTTCGGGGAGCCCGACCGGGTGGCCGTGCTGTGGGACGCGGTGCACCCGTGGCGCAACGGCGAGCCGCCCGCGCGGACCAGGGAGGTGCTGGGGGAGTACCTCGGCTACTTCCAGGTCAAGGACGTCGTCGGCGGAACGCCGGTCGTGCCCGGCGAGGGGGAGGTTCCGCTGGCCGAGTGCGGTGAGCTGCTGCGTTCGTGGTCGGGCTGGGTCTCGCTGGAGTGGGAGAAGGCCTGGTACCCCGAGATCCCGCCGGTCGACGAGCCGCTGCGCGCGGCGGCGGGGTGGTTCGGCCGGTACACGTAGTCGGACAACTGTTGTACGGTAACTTGGAAAGCGCTTTCCCAAGGAGGTTGAATGGCTACGCGGACCCTGGGCGTCGTGATGAACGGCGTGACCGGACGGATGGGATACCGGCAGCACCTGGTGCGCTCGGTGCTCGCTATCGGGGAGCAGGGGGGTGTCGAGCTGTCCGACGGCTCACGGGTCCTGCTGGAGCCCGTCCTGGTCGGCCGCGACGCCGCCAAGCTCGCCGAGATGGCGGAACGGCACGGCCTGCCCCGCTGGACGACGGACCTCGACGCGGCGCT
>DATMCA010001800.1:0-2116 GCA_035559015.1 Umezawaea sp.
TGCTCGACATGGACACCGGCCGCTCCGCGGCGGCGCTGACCGGTTGGTTGGCCGCCCGCGACCAGACCTTCCGCGACGGTGTGCAGATCGTGGCGATGGACGGGTTCGGCGGCTACAAGACCGCCGCTACCGAGGCGCTGCCCGAGGCGGTGACGGTGATGGATCCGTTTTATGGCGACCTCCGGGTTATGCCGAGGTCGGGTCCGTTAGGCCTGGTGGCGGGGCCATCGGCGGTCCGGAGGTCGGCATAATCACAGGCTCTGGAGGAAGGTGAGGAGCTTGTCGTTGGTGACGATGTAGCGGCCGGGCTGCGCGCCGGTGGGTGCGGTTCTGTCCATCGCTCTCTCTTTGATCTTCATGTCGGCGTGTAGGTAGATCCGCGTGGTATCGACGCTCTCGTGGCCAAGCCAGAGAGCGATGACCGTGCTGTCGATGCCTGCCGCGAGCAGTCGCATTGCCGCTGAGTGCCTCAGGACGTGCGGGGTGATCCGTTTGCTGGCCATGGTGGTGCAGACCGTGCCGGCGGCGGCGGCGTGCTCGGTCAGGCGGGCTGCGACGGCGTCGCGGCTCATGCGGGTTCCGGTCCGGGTGGGGAACACGATGCTGGTGCCTGGAGGCAGGACGGCGATGTAGGCGCGCAGGATCGCGACGGTCTGGGCGTCCAGCGGCGTGACACGGTTCTTGCGTCCCTTCCCGCGACAGACGACGTGGGCTCCGGCACCCAGGTGCAGGTCCTCCAGATTCAGACTGGTCAGTTCGGACACGCGCAGGCCTGCGGTGACCGCCAGCTGCAGCAGCGCGTGATCCCGTCGCCCGGCGCGGGTGGTCTGGTCCGGTGCTGCCAGCAGCGCGGCGACCTCGGGTGGGGTCAGGTAGGTCAGGTCGGTGCGGTGATGACGCTTGGCCGGGATCGCCATCACCTGACTGATCGTGGCGGCGTGCTCGGGGTGCCGGTAGGCGGCGTAGCCGAAGAAGGCGTGGATGGCGGCCAGCCGGGCGTTGCGGGTGGAAACGGCGTTGCCGCGCACGACCTCCAGGTGGGTGAGGAACCCGCTGACCTGGTCGGGCGTCAGGGCGGCCAGGTCCAGGTTCTCCGGCGGCGTGCCGGTGGCGTCCGCGAGGTAGGTCAGCAGCAGCCGCCAGGTGTCACGGTAGGCGGCCACGGTGTGTGGGCTGGCCCCGAACTGGCTGGTAATTCGCGTGGTAAAGAACGCTTGCAGGGTGGGCGCCAGCAACGTCACGACGGCTCGCCCTCCCGCCGTCCGGCGAGGGAGTCGAGGCGCTGCATGGCGGCCTCGAGCAGTTCGGCCGTGCCGGTCAGGTACCAGTAGGTGTCGCCCGGGTCGGCGTGCCCGAGCCAGGTGGCCAGGACCGGCAGGACCGCGGCGGGATCCCGTCCGGACCGGTAGGCGTCCAGCATGGTCAGGACCGCGAACCGGTGGCGCAGGTCATGCAGCCGGGGCCGGCAGGCCGAGGACGCGTCGGTGATACCGGCCCGGTCGGTCAAGGAGCGGAACACCGGGTGCACCGACTGCGGTTTGAGCCGAGTGCCGCGGCTGGTGACCAGGAGTGCGGGACCTGACGGGGCCGGCTGGAGCCGCTGACGCTGCAGCAGGTAGTCGATCAGGCCGTCGCGGATGCTGGGGTGCAGCGGCAGCCGGCGGGTCTTGCCGTACTTTCCGGTGACGGTCAACGTGCAGGCCCGCTGGTCGAAGTCGGTGACGTCCAGACCGAGCGCCTCGCCGGTGCGGATCCCGGTGGCGGCCATCAATGCGATCAGGGTGTGGAAGGTGACCGCGCGGATCTGCGGGTGCAACCGGCCGGTCGCCTCCAGCAGGGCCGCGATCTCGGTGTCGGAGTAGATGTAGGGGGCAGCCCGGGTCACCCGTGCGGGCAGCAGCCGGGGCGAGGGGACCTGGATGGTCGGATCCTGCAGATGCGCCCACCGGGCGAAACAGCGCACCGCCGATAACCGCAACGCCTGCCAGCGGGGCGAGGCGCCGGGCGGAGCCATCGCGAACCCGACGGCGTGTTCCACGGTCGCTGCAGGCGCGCCCACCGCGGACAGGTAGTCGACGAACCCGAACAGCAGTCGCTCGGTGTACTCCAACTTGTA
>DATMCA010001801.1:0-2488 GCA_035559015.1 Umezawaea sp.
TCCACGATCCCGCCGTCCTGGATCTTCGAGCCGGTCTTCCACCAGACCGAGCCCAGCTCGAAGCCGTGCGGGAACTCCTCGGTGTCCGAGGCGCGGTTGGGCAGCGACGGCTCGACCTCCAGGCGCAGGTCCTCGCGGAGCGAGACGCCCGCGGAACCGCGTTCGGACACCGCCGTCCCGCCCGGGACGTGGATCACCTGGAACCAGTCCTCGCCGGGGCCGGGGTCCTCGGTGTCGGCGAAGAACAGCAGCGTGCCGTCCGGCGGCAGCGGGAGATCCGTCGCGTCGGCCGGAACGGCCGCGAGGTCGACCAGGGCGAGGAACGGCTTGTCGGGAACGGGCACGCCCTCGGGCAGCGGAGGCAGCCCTCCGACTCGGCCGACCAGCGGACCGGCCGCGTGGTCATCGGTCCAGTCCAGTGTCGCGCAGGGACGTACCGTGGCGAGCCACCGCTCGACCTCGGCCTCGGGAATGCCACGGGCGCGCGCCTCGTCGCGGAAGAGGTCCATGGATGCCATTCGACGGATTATGCCAGTGCCGCAACGGGATCAGCCGGAGTGGGAGGCGGCGGACTCCACCGCTTCGAGGAACAGGTCCGCGGACCTCTCCCAACTCATGGCGGAGACCGTGGCCGAACCCGACCGCGCCAGTCGGTGGCGGAGTTCCGAGTCTTCCAGGAGGCGCAGCAACGCCTCCGTCATGCCATCGACGTCCCCCACGTCCACGAGCAGCGAGTTCCCCTCGTGCACGCAGAAGTCCTCGACCCCACCGTTCCGGGTGGACACCACCGCCGTGCCGCACGCCATGGCCTCGGCGACCGGGAACCCCCAGCCCTCCTGCACCGAACTGCACAGGTGGACCGCACTCGCCCGGTAGTTCTCACCGGCCTGCTCACGACCGTTCCGAGCACGTGAGTAGCGCACCCAGTCCGGCAGCAGCGAGGGGCGC
The DNA here is from genome assembly GCA_035559015.1 of Umezawaea sp. GTDB lineage: Bacteria > Actinomycetota > Actinomycetes > Mycobacteriales > Pseudonocardiaceae > Umezawaea. The sequence goes on from DATMCA010001801.1 coordinate 949, forward strand.
TTCTCGGCGCCGAAGGCGTTGACCCGCAACTCGGGGTGGTGTTCTCGCACCCGTTCGAGAGCGGCCACGGCGGCAGCGGATCCCTTCTGCGGTCCGGTTCCCACCAGGACGCTGACGCTCGTGCCGCGCGGCCCGTCGTGAACCGGAGGCCGGTACGCGGAGTGGTCCAGTCCGTTCCGGACGACCGCCACCCTCCCGCGCGGCACGCCCAAACCCTCCAGCAGGCGACCGAGGTACTCGGACACCACGACCTTGGGCACGTCGGACCGCAGCACCGCGTCCACCCGGCCCGGGTCGTCGACGCCCCAGGTCTCGTACCCCTGGACCAGGTGCAGCGGCCGTCCCTGTCGTGCGGAGAGGTGCGGCAGCAGCAGCGCGGTCGTCCAGTAGGTGGCCACGACCACGTCCGCCTCGGGCAGCCGGGCGGGTTCGAGCTTCTCGACCATGGTCATCCGCACGGCGTCGTCCACCGCCATCCAGCGGAGCCACTCGTTCAGGCCGCCCGGTCGCCTGCTGTGCCACCGGTCCCGCGCGATCTCGTACAGGTGCTTCGCGGGCCTGTGCCAGCCCTCGTACCACCGCTCGTGCACGACCGTGACCTGGTGACCGCGCCCGACGAGCCGGTTCGCGTACTCGTAGACCACGCGGAACCCGCCGCTCGGGAGCCTGGAGAACACCGGGAGGACGAACGTGATCCGCATGGGCGCAGTGTTCCACGGAGGGTCATCGCCGCAGGTCCGGCGCCTCGGGCGACAGCCGGATGTTGGGGCCCAGGTCGACCTCGTGGCTGTCGGCGCCCGGCGTGGTGTCGGCCAGGCTGAGGACGGTGCCACGGATGGCTTTCGCGCGCTGGAGGGCGATTCGGCGGCCCGTGTCCTCCAGGCCGGGGAAGTGGGAGTTGCGGGTGGTCTGGTCGGCGTGCTTGCGGTAGAGCCAGGTGACCTCGGGGTCGTTCCAGCCGGGGGCGAGTTCGGAGATCGCGGCCAGTGCCGCGATCTCGTCGTCGACGGGGATGCCGGTCCAGCCGCCGAGGGCGCGCAGGGTGTCGGCGCGCATCATGAGGCCGCCGCCGTGGACCGCCCAGTTGCCGCCGTGCCGCTCGGCCCACCGGTTGACCTCGCCCGCGGCGAGGAGGCCGAAGGGCAGCTCGGAGTCCCAGGACCGGCGGGTGCCGTCTTCGAGGAGGTCGTCGGCCGCCCCGACGGCCCAGTGGATCGGGTGCTCCTCGAAGCGGCGGACGAGGGTTGCCACCGCGTGCGGGAGCAGGACGTCGTCGTGGTCGAGGTTCTGCACGAGGGTCCCGGTCGCTCGGCCGAGGGCGAGGTTGCGGGTGGCCGCGATGCCCAGCCGGAGACCGTTGTGGTGGTAGCGGACGAGGTCGTCGTCGGCGAACAGGTGGGACAGGGACGGGGAGTCGCCGTCCTCCTGGACGATCCACTCCAGCGACCAGTCCGGCGGGAGTCGCTGCGCGTGGACGCTGCGGGCCGCCTCCGGCAGGTAGCGGGCGCTCGGGCCGTAGGCGGCGGTGATCACGGAGAGG
>DATMCA010001802.1:0-3558 GCA_035559015.1 Umezawaea sp.
CGGTCAGGTCCGCGCCGCGCGCCACCAGCTTCGGCGACCCGCAGTCGAACACCCGCGCGCCGCGGCCGAGGAGCTTGCCGATCACGTCGCGGTGCCCGGCCCACGCGACCTCGTGGCCGCGCGCGACCAGCTCCGCGGCGACCCCGACGGTCGGGTTGACGTGACCGACCAGCGGTGGCACCACGAACAGGAACCGGCTCACCCGACGCGGCCCAACGCGTGGTCGCGCACCCAGCCGAGGATCGCGTCGCGGGTCTCGTCCGTGCGCTCGATCAGCACCGAGTGGCCCTGGTCGGGCAGCACGACCGTGCGGCACGACGTCAGGTACGACTCGAAGTACGGCACCTGCCGCGACAGCCCCGAGTCGGCGCCGAAGATCGCCAGCACCGGGCAGCGGATCGCCGACAGGTCGTCGGAGATCGTGTCGCTGACCGGGATGTCCTCCAGCATCGAGGTCACCTGGAGCAGCCTGCCCGCGGCCCGCGACAGCCGGGCCGTGTGCTTGCCGTTGTTGACCGCGATCCAGTCGATCACCGCGTCCTGGGTGAGCTGCGACTTGGCCAGGTCCAGCCCCTCGGCCATCCGCACGGTCCACGCCCGGACGGGCGGCTCGGCCTCGATGGCGATCACCGTGGCGACCCGCTCCGGGTGCGCCGCGGCGAGGCCGAACGCGATGCTGCCGCCGAAGGAGTTGCCGACCAGGTGCACGGGCCGGGTGATGTCCATGGCGTCCAGCAGCGCCACCAGGTCGGAGACGAACCGCTCCAGCTGGTAGCCGGTGGCCGGGCGGTCGGACTTGCCGTGGCCGCGCAGGTCGTACATCACCACGTCGACGCCCGCCGCCGCGAACGCAGGCCCGAGGGTGAAGTAGTAGCTCGCCAGGCTGTCGGTGAGCAGGCCGTGGATGAACACCACGACCGGCGCCTCGCCGTCGACCGGGATCGTCGGCGGCAGGCGCTGCACGTGGGTGTCGAGGTCGCCCGCGAGGATCTTCGTCATCCGCGGGCCGCTTCGCGCAGCGACACCACGACGTGGTCGACCAGTTGGCCGACGGTCATCGCGATGATCTCCTCCAGGTCGAACGCCGCGATGAACTCGGCGAAGTTGACCTGGTTCCCGTAGCGCTCCTTGAGGTCGGCGGACAGCGACACGAGGTCGATGCTCTCCAGCTCCAGGTCCTCGTGGAACTTGGTGTCCATGGTGATCTCGACGTCGTCGAGGCCGTACTCGTCCAGCAGGACGCGCAGCATCCCGGAGATCTCCGCGAGGACGGTGTCTTCGGTGACGGGCGCGGTCGTTTCGACGCTCATGTGTCCTTCTCCTGTTCGTCGTCGGCCGTCCAGGCCACGATGTACTCCCTGCTCGGCAGACCCGGCGGGTTGCCGATCCGCGCGCACCGCACCACGGGGACCGCGCCGTCCTCGGAGGGTGTGGAGCGCGTTCCGAATGCCTTTTCGAGGGCCGCCTCGGCGGCCTTCGCCTCCGCACCCGGTGTGTCGGCGGGCTCCACGGCGATGCCGCACCGACCACGTCTCGCCATCGCGACGCCGAGTTCCCCGTGGTGGGCCACCGACACCGTCAACGGAGGTGCCTTCCTCCCGTGCACACCCACGACCTCGCCGTCCCGCAGCAGGAGTTCGGCCGGGAACACCTCGCCGTCGCCGTGCTCCCACATCCAGCGCCGCACGGCGTCCTTGGCCGCGATCCGGCCGAGCAGCCACTGCCGCTTGGTGCGCGGCGACTGCTGGTCGTACTGCTCGCGCTCCGAGCTGCCGAGCTGGTTGCGCATGATCAGCTCGCGGGTCGCCAGGTCCGGCCACCGCTCGTGCACGCGCGTCCAGCCGCCGTCCTCCACCGTGGACAGCGTGTTGCGGCCCGGCGCCCGGTCGTTGGCGCGGATGTTCGGGTCGCTGTCGAACCGGCGGTCCGACCAGCCGTCGAACTCCGCCCAGACCCGGCCGCGGTGCACGAGCTGCATGTCCGCGGTCAGCGCGCTGTCGGTGACGGAGGTGATGCGCACCAGGCACTCCAACTCCTCCCCGGCGGCCGGGTGGTCGCCGTGGAAGCGGATGCGGTGGATCGCGACCGGGAACACCGTCGTGCGGTCGGGCAGCGACGCCATGATCCAGTAACCGAGCACCTGGCCGACGTTGTCCAGCAGCGCGCCGGGAGCGGCGGGTGTGACCAGCCTGGCCCGCACGTGCTTCGCGCCGATCGCCGTGAGCTCCTCGACCCCCTGGAACCGGGGGCCGTGGAACATCCAGCGCTCGTCGTACAGCTCGCGCGCGGTCAGGTCCGGCTTCCGCTCGTCGGTGAACGTCCAGGGCGCGGGCGCCTGGGCCGGGAACTCCGGCGCCAGCTCGACCACCGCCCGTGAGTAGCCGTCCAACGAGGCCAGCACCCGGTCGTCGCCCGCGGGCACGACGCTGACCGGCACGTCGACCGACGGGATGGCGGTGATCCACTGGCTCAGCCGCACGTCGTGCACCGCGACCGCCCGCTGCCCCGGAGCCGCCTGCTCGGCGAACGCCATCAGGTGGCCGATCACCGTGGTGGCCGGGACGACCGGCCAGCTGTCGACGTGGTCGGGCCAGCCGGGGCGCTGCTGGAAGAAGCAGTGGTCCAGCAGGTACGGCATGGTGTCGATCGACACCGGCAGCACCGCGTCCAGCCGCCGCACCACGGGCGCGGGAGCGGGCCTGCGCAGCGTGAGCAGTTCGGCGGCCACGTCCGCGGTGTCCTTGAGCAGCAACGACAACTCGGCCGCCAGCGGGGAGCCGTCGACCAGACCGTCCAAAGCGGACACCTGACCGGGCATCCGGAGCCGGGTGTGCGCGTCCAGCGTGATGAGCGCGCCGCCGAGGTCGAGCCGGACCGGAGCCCGGCGGCGCCTGGCCGACTCGGGCAGCAGCGGCCTGACGTCCGGTTCGGCGCCGTCCACCCACAGCGCGGTCACGACCCGGCGCACCTGGTCGATCCCGTCGCGGTGCGGAGAGTGCGCGGACACCACGAGGGTGTCGTGGCCCTGGAGGGTGTCCGTGATCAGCGACCCGGTCTGGCCGACGCCGAGCTGCACGAACGCGCGGAACCCGGCCGCGTGCATGGCCTCCACCATCGGCCGGAACCGCACGGGTTCCAGCAGGTGCCGGACGAACAGGTCGCGCACGTCGTCCGGGTCGGTCGGGAACTCGCTCGCGGTCGTCGCCGACCACACCGGCACGTGCGCCGGGTTGATGTCGTAGGTCTCCGCGGCCCGCTGGATCGGCGCGAGGTACGGCTTGAGCATCGGCGTGTGGAAACCGGACTGGAACGGCAGGACCTGGCTGATCACGCCGTCGGAGCGGAACCGCAGCACCAGGGCCTCGACGGCGTCCGCCGGCCCGCAGACCATCGACTGGCTGGGCGCGTTGTCGTGGGACAGCACGACCTCGTCCTGGTTCGCCAGCGCGGCCCGCACCCGGTCGGCCGGGGCGCCGAGCACGGCGAACGCCAGGCCGGGCACGCGCAGCGCGTCCGGGTCGAACGCGGCGAGGAACGCGTCCACCTGGTGAGGGGAGT
>DATMCA010001803.1:0-2589 GCA_035559015.1 Umezawaea sp.
CGGATTATTCACCAGGCACAGCGGAGCGGATGCCGGGCAGGCTGTCCGGGAGCCGGCCGCCGATAGTCCGAGCTAAGATGCTTCGCCTTTCCCCAGCACTCTCGGGGCATTGTGGTCGAGCGCTTTCATCGGGCCCTCATCACCAGCATCCGCCGGGTCCTCCTCACCAGCAACGGAGTGCGGGGCTAGTTCCTCCTCGGCTTTGAGCCAGTACTCCATATCGCGCCCCTCGGGGCGGCCGTCTTCCTCCCACAGCTGGCGGGCACGCTCCGTGATGCGCTGCTTCAGCTCTTCGTAGGTCTCGTAGGCCATGTCGCCATTTTCCCATCGAATGGTCTCAGCTTAGAGCCTGCGTCTCCGCAGGACGACACTGTACCGGTCCACGGATTTGAGACACCGATCTGCGCTTACGCTGCCCTAGGTAGCTGACCGATCTGGTCGGCTCGGACCTGGGCGGGCGTTTTGTAGCCGTGCCGTTCGATGATCCAGCTCTGGTTGTAGGTTTGCTTGAACGCGAGCAGGGCCAGGCGCAGCTCCTCGACCGTGTCGAAGCGGCGAACCCACAAGAGGTTCTCCTTCAGCACGCGGATGAACCGCTCGGCGCAGCCGTTGCCCTCGGGCTCCCGCACGAACGCCGGCGAGCTTTCCAGGCCGAGGAAGCGGATCTCGCTCTGAAAGTGGTGGCTCACGTACTGGGAGCCGTGATCGTGGCGAAGGGCGAGGCCATGGGCGATGTCCTTGGCGAAGGCGCCGAAGCGCTCGCGCACGCCCTGACGGATCGGCTCGAGCGCCTCAAAGCGGTCGGCGCTGCGGCTGGCGTGAAGGCCGACGCACTCGGCCGAACAGTGGTCGACCGCGACGAACACCGCGGCCTGACCCTCGCCGGTCATCACCGAGGTCAGGTCGGTGCCCCACATCAGATCGATCCGCTCGGTGGTGATCGTGCCGTCGTGGGCTCGCGAGCCATGCGGGCGGCCGACGCGCTGGTGCGCCAGCAGGCCGTGCTCGCGCATCAGCCGCAGGACCCGGCGCCGGCTGGTGCGGATGCCGGCGAAGCGCAACCGCGCCCACAGCTTGCGATAGCCCTCGCCATGAAAGGGACTGTCGGTCAGGAGCTGCCGGATCGCTGCCACCAGGTCACCGTCGGACATCGCCCCCTGCGGCCCGGGCCTCTTGCGCGCCACCGGCTCGAGCCGATGGCGGTAGATAGTCGCCCGTGAGATGCCCCAGATCCGGGTGACCGGTTGCAAACCGTAGACCTGCTCGGTGGAGGGCGAGACCTGCCGGCTCATCGTCTCGACCTCCGGTGCGCTAAAGGGCAAGCGGCCTCTAGCCGCTCGATCTTGACCTCGAGCAGCTCGGTGGCCATGGTCAAATCCCCGACCTTCTCCTTGAGCCGGCCGATCTCGGCATCGCGCGCATCGGCAGGCCGGGTCTTCAGGGCCGCCTCGCCAGCGGCCAGGAACGCCTCCCGCCAGCCGCTCAGCTCGGCCGCGGTCACGCCGAGTTCGCGTGACAACAGTTCCAAGTCCTCGCCACGCAGCAGCCGCAGCACGGCCGCCTGCTTACGACGCGCCGACATTCGCTGCCGATGCCCGGGTGTGGGCCCGGCTTCGCCAGCGTGTTGGGCGCGCTCCGCCGGGCCCACACCCGCCTCAACGTCCTCGTCCATCGTCCACCTCCTTGCAGCTGACTACCTGCAAAGCGGTGTCTCAAAGATCTGTAGCCCGGGAGAGGCCTTTCTGGCCGACGCGCGCCTCGTCCATATACCAGAGCATGATCCGCTTGCCGGGATGGGCCGCGGCCGCCGCCCTCAAGGCATCGCGCAGCCCCTTTTTGTGAAGCGCTGCTGTGCCTTCGGGTCCGCGTCGGGGTGGACGGGACGGGCCTTCTGCCGTGACATGTCGAGGCGCTTGAGCACCCGCGACAGGCTGGACGGGTGGAACGGCTTGCCAAAGCGCGCCTCAAGCCAGCCGCACAGGTCGGCGCGCGTCCAGGCCGAGACGCCCTCCCGCTGCGGATCGGGGCCGCGAAACACCCGTGCCGCCAGGGCTGCCTGCTCCGCCTCACTCAGCCGCTCGGGCCGGCCGGGCTTGGGCCGGTCGTGCAGCCCGGCGAGCCCCTCGGCGTTGTAGCGGACCACGGCGTCGCGCAAGGCTTGGCGCTCCATCCCAGCGAGCCTGGCAGCTTCCGCCCGGCTCATCCCTTCCAGGGCATTGGCGATCGCCAGCATCCGCAGTGCCGCCCGCCGGTTCGGCTCGTGCCGGGCGCGCCGGCGCAGCGCCGCCGGGGTCAGGTCGTCCCGGATCGCCAAGGCCGTGCCCATCGCCCTTCCCCAGTCAGCTATCCTTCACGCCGACCACGAGAGCATGCCTCACAGCTCCTGGAAAGTCAGTTCATCCGACCGGCGGTATTATACCATCCGGAGCGCCGAGGGTTTGCCTGACCCCGAAGGCAACACGGGCAGTCTCGCCATCGCGAGAGGCTGTCCGGCTCCGCGTCGTCAAAGACCCTGGCATGCGCATCAGTCTTCTGCTCGGGAACCGGGAGATCTCCGAGCCTGTCCTGGGCGCCGATCCCAGGACCGCG
>DATMCA010001804.1:0-4001 GCA_035559015.1 Umezawaea sp.
GGCCGAGCGCGCGCTGGTCGCGGTGAACGGCGCGGACGACGCGACCCGGCTGGCCGCCGACGAGGAGCACCAGGCGACGTGGCGGCGAGCGCTGCGGTCGCTGGTGGGGATGCCGGACGCGCACGGCCTGCCGACCGGCCGGGCGACGCGCCTGCTGTGGGAGGCGGGCGAACTGGACACCACGGCGGTCGCGACCCGGCTGCACCGGGCGACGTCGTGGAACGGCGGCACGGCGAGCGGCGCGACCGCGTTCGTCTCGGGCTTCCTGCGAGGTTCGGCGTCGCTGCTGGCGGCGGACGCCCGCCTGTTCGACCTGGTCGACGAGTGGCTGTCCGGCTTGGCGCCCGCCGACTTCGACGACGCGCTCCCGTTGCTGCGCAAGGCGATCAGCGACTTCAGCCCGGCCGAGCGCAGGCTGCTGGGCGAACGCGTGCTCGGCTCGTCGGCGTCCTCGGGCGCGGTGTCGGGCGAGTGGGACGAGGCCGTGGCGGAACGGCTGGCGGACCACGTCCGCGCACTGCTGGCGGGGGTGACGGCGTGATGGTTCCGCCGACGGGGAGAGCCGGACGGGGAGCACAGCGGAAGGGCGGGGCGGCATGACCGGCGCGACGGACGCGGAACGGGTGCGGCGGTGGCGGTTGCTGCTCGGCTCGGCCGCCGAGGGCATGGGTGAGCTGGGAGAGGACGACCAGCGGCGGGACGCGGCGCTGACGGGTCTGTACGGCGGTGGCGCGGGTGCGCGGACGGTCGGCGACGCGCCGAACGGCGGCAAGCGCACGGCGGGGCTCGGTTCCAGCGCGCCGATGCTGCACCGCTGGCTCGGTGATGTCCGCAAGTACTTCCCGACGTCCGTGGTGCAGGTGATGCAGAAGGACGCGGTGGAGAAGCTGGGTCTGCGCCAACTGCTGCTGGAGCCGGAACTGCTGTCCAGCGTGGAGCCGGACGTGGGTCTGGTCGGCACGCTGGTGTCGCTGTCGTCCGCGATCCCCGCCCGCACCCGCGAGACCGCGAGAGCCGTGGTGCGCAAGGTGGTCGAGGACATCGAGCGCAGGCTCGCGGACCGGCTGATGGCCGCGGTGCTCGGCGCCGTCGACCACTCGCAGCGCACCCGCAGGCCTCGGCCGGCCGACGTGGACTGGCCGACGACGATCAAGGCCAACCTCCGGCACTACCAGCCGGAGCAGCGCACGCTCGTCGTGGAGACCCTGGCGGGCCGCAAGCGCCGCAGCCGGTCGGCCGCCCTGCGGGACGTGATCCTGCTGGTCGACCAGTCGGGTTCGATGGCCGACTCGGTCGTCTACTCGGCGGTCATGGGCGCGTCCCTGGCGTCGCTGAAGTCGATCGACACCAAGCTCGTCGTCTTCGACACCGAGGTCGTCGACCTCACCGAAACCCTGAACGACCCGGTCGACCTGCTCTTCTCCACGCAGTTGGGCGGCGGCACGGACATCAACCGCGCCGTCGCGTACGGCCAGTCGCTGGTGCGCAGACCGACGGACACCGTCATGGTGCTGATCAGCGACCTGTACGAGGGCGGTGTGGCCCACGAGCTCCAGCGCCGGGTGCGGGAACTGGTCGCCAGCGGTGTCACGGTCGTCGTCCTGCTCGCCCTCTCCGACAGCGGCACCCCGGCCTACGACCACGAGCTGGCCGCGAAGCTCTCCGACCTGGGTGCCCCGGCGTTCGCCTGCACCCCGGACCGCTTCCCCGACCTGCTCGCGACCGCGCTCCGGAGGGAGGACGTGGCGACCTGGGCCGAGCAGTCCGGCATCCCCGTCGGCCGGTAGCGAACCCGCCGGCGGGCTCGTCGGCGGGTTCGCGCACGTCAGCGACGAGCGCAGGACTCAGCGGGCGGTCACGCCGGTGAAGTGCGTGACGAGCCGTTCCTGCTGGTCGTCGGTGCCCTGGGTGAGCGCGAGGGAGGTGTCGCCGACGCTGATGGCGACCTGCTGGACGCCGGTGCGGGCGAACCACGCGCGAACGCGTTCGGCCACCTGGTTGGCGACGTCGGCCTCCGTCACGGCCTGCACGACCACCATCCCGACCTCGACCTTCTCCGCGCCGACGGGCGGTTGGCCGGTGCGCAGGCGGGTGGCGTCCAGGTGGAGTTCGAGGAGGTCGTCGAGCAGCTGGTGCAGGGCGTCGTCGAGCTGGGTGTCGGTCAGCGAGTCGTCGACTACCCGGAACGCGATCTCGTTCACTGATGGCCCTTCCGTGGTCCTCAATCGTCAGCGGATGACGATACGGCCGAGGATCAGGTACAGCTGCCGTTCGGTGATGACGGCGGTGCGGCCGCGGTCGTCCGGGCCCGCCATCCACAGCCTGCCGGTGGTGCGGACGTGCTCGCGGACGCGTTCCGGCATCTCCGAGACGCGGAGGTAGCTGCGGTCCGAGCCCGCGATCTCCAGGTACGCCTGGCGGCCGATGCGGGCGCGGCCGGGGACGAACCGGGCGTTGACGGCGTGCCAGGTGTGGTCGCGGATGAGGCGCCTGACCTTGGGGCGGTCGATGAAGTGGCGCAGGCCGGGGACGGCCACCTCGACGCACAGGGGGAAGAGGATCAGGACCCACCGGGAGTCGATGGCCATCCACAGCGCGACCACGAGGAGGGCCGCGCCGATCGCCAGGGACAGGTAGCCGAGGGCCCGGTGGTCGGCGCGCGTCAAGCAACGGGTCGTCCACTCGTCGCTGATCGTCTCGGCGGTGCTCATGTCACCTCTACAGATACCCCATCGAGATGATCAACCAAACACCCGTGTCAGCACCTTGGCGTGGAAGAGCTTCGGAACACCGCGAAAAGCGATCATCGTGCGGCCCTCCTGGTCCGGGTCGACGAGCCACGCCCGGCGGTGGCGGCGGACCCGGCCGCGGAGCAGCGGGCCGATGCCCTTGACCGCCAGGACGACCGGCCGGGTGCCCGTGACGACGAGGTAGCGGCCTTCCCAGCGGACCTGGACCTGGTTCCACGGCTCGTTCCCGAGGATCATCCCAACGGGTGGACGTCGTCGGAGGGTGAAGGCGAAGACGACGGCCGAAACGATCAGCAGCAACACGGGCAGGATGGACGCCGTGCCCACCTGGTAGACCAGCAGGAGTTGTCCGACGAAGGCGAGCACGCCGATGGAAGACCAGGTCAGCGCTCTTCGACTTGCGCGTTCCAGGCAACGCTGGGTCCACTTGTCGTATCGGGCCGCACCTTCGGTGGACGGCTTGTTCGGCACACCCACAGGCCACCTCCGCCTGACCAGGAAGAGGTTACGACGGGTGAGGGTCTTCCGTCTCCAGGCAAATCCAAGTTAGGCTCACCTAACCTAAGGAGGTGAGCGGTGACCGAGCACCGACGACCGCCGGCCCCGCACGCGGCCGAGCGCGCCCGCACGATCGCCGCCCGTGGCGGCCGAGCCGCCGTGCTGCCCTCCGCCGGCGACACGTGCGACGGCGTGCGGATCAGCCCGCTGCTGCACCACGTGCACGCGAACGGCACCGCGACCCTGCTGATGCCGGACGACCACCCGCTGGTCGCGGCGGCGTGGCAGGCTCCCCGCGCCGAGGTCACGGCGATGCTGGAGGTCGCCGACCACGCGCCCGTCCAGCTGCGCGAGCCGGTCCGCGGCCTGCTGTGGATCACCGGCTGGCTCCGGGCGCTGGACGGCCAGGAGGCGCGTGACGAGGTCCTCGCCGTCGTCGACCACAAGGCCGACCCCCGCCTGCTGGACGCCGGCCACGGCGCCACGGTGCTGCGGCTGAGCCCGGCGTCGATGGTGATCGCCGACGCCGAGGGCACGAGTTCGCTGCGGCCCGAGCAGTTCGCCGCGGCGACGCCGGACCCGTTCTGCGCGCACGAGGACCACTGGCTGCGGCACCTGGAGCTGTCGCACCGGGACGTGGTCTCGATGCTCGCGAAGCACCTGCCGGAGGAGTTGCGCGGTGGGCACGTCCGCCCGCTGGGCCTCGACCGGTTCGGGTTGCGGCTGCGGGTCGAGGCGGCGGACACGGACCAC
>DATMCA010001805.1:0-2235 GCA_035559015.1 Umezawaea sp.
AGGAGGGCGAGATCCTGCTAGACCCCGACGAGGCCGTGCGCGGCGCGATCGCCGCGATCTTCGAGCGGTTCGCGGTGTGCGGCTCGGCCCGCGGGGTCTGGCTGTGGCTGCGCGAGCACGGGCTGGCGTTCCCGCTGGTCCGCCACGGCTACACCGGCGTGGCGGATCCGGTCACCTGGGTGGCCCCGACCTACCATGCGGTGCACAACGTGCTCACCCACCCCGCCTACGCCGGCGCCTACGTGTTCGGGCGCACCCGCGCCGAACGCTATGTCGGCGACGACGGGGTGCTGCGCACCCGCCGCCGCACGCTCGCCCAGCCCGACTGGGAGGTGCTCATCACCGACCATCATCCTGGGTTCATCGACTGGGACACCTACCAGGCCAACCAGGCCCGCATCGGCGCCAACACCCGGCCCCGGGCGCACCAGCCGGGCACCGGCGCGGTGCGGGAAGGGGCCGCGCTGCTGCAAGGGCTGGCCAGCTGCGGGGTGTGCGGGCGCAAGCTCGCGGTCTACTACGACGGGCCGCGCAAGGCCACCCCGGGCTACTACTGCACCGGCAGCGGCCAGCTCGTCGACGGCCGCGGCGCGCGGCACCTGCGCGTGGGCGGGGCCGGTATCGACGCCGCCGTGGCCGAGGCGTTCCTGGCCGCGCTCGCCCCGGCCGCCCTGCACGCCTGCCTGGCCGCCGCCCAGCAACTCGAACACGGCCACGACACCGCGCTGGCCCAGTGGCGACGCGAGGTCGAACGCGCCCGCTACACCGCAGCCACCGCCGAACGCCGCTACCGGGCGGTCGACCCCGACAACCGGCTGGTGGCCCGCGGCCTGGAAGCCGAGTGGGAAACCGCGCTGTCCGCGCTGGCCGCCGCCCAAGCCGAGCTGACCCGCCGCGAGGCCACCCGCCCGACCACGCTGTCCGCCGACGAACGCGCCGCGATCCTCGCCCTCGGCGACGACCTCGAGACGGTGTGGGCCGCGCCCACCACCACCGACCGGGACCGCAAGCAGCTGCTGCGCACCCTGCTCGACGAGGTCAACATCAACATCCAGCGCGACCACGGCCACGGCGAAGCCCGGCTGCTGCTGCGCTGGAAGGGCGGCGCGCTCAGCGAGCTGACCGCGCCGCTGAAACGTAAACCCCCAGCAATTCGCACCGATGAAGCCACCGTCGCACTCGTGCGCCGCCTCGCCGTTCACTACCCCGACGCGCAGATCGCCGGCATCCTCAACCGGCAAGGACGGCGCACCGCACGGGAATTGTCGTTCACCGCGAGTAGGGTCCAGTCACTACGCCATCACTGGAACATTCCCTGCCACCAACCCGGAGACGACCCGCAGGAAGGAGAACCGCTCACCGTGGCCGACGCCGCCGCCGAACTTGGCCTCGCCCCCTCCACCCTGCACCGCTGGCTGAACGACGGATTCATCGCCGGCGAACAACTCACCCCCGGCGCACCCTGGCGGATCCGACTCACCCGCGACATCCGCGCCCTATTCGTCGATGACGCACCCGAAGGCTGGCTGGCCATGCTGGAGGCCACCCTCGCCTACGGCGTCACCCGCCAAACCCTGATGCAGCGTGTCAAGCGCGGCGAACTGCGCGCCGTCCACGTGCGCACCGGACGCCGAAAAGGCCTGCGTATCGAACCTCCGACCCCACAAAACCCCCTGTTTTGATCATGACAATCAGCGGAAGGAGCAGTGTGATGACACATCCAAACACGCGGCGATGTCGGCCTCCAACACATAGTGATAGTTGACCGGCCGGGAGGTGAAGTGGTGGATCTCGGCGATCGCGTCCTGCGCCCGCCGGTTCGGGCGAAACCCGTACGAGCACGGCAGGAAGTCCGCCTCGAAGACGGGTTCCAGCACCGCCTTACACGCGGCCTGGGCCACCCGGTCGGTCACGGTGGCGATCCCCAAGCTGCGCAGCTTCCCGCAGCCCTTGGGGATCTTCACCCGCCGCACCGGGGACGGCCGGTACTCGCCAGACTTCAGCAAATCCCGGACCTGCCCCAGGAACGCGTGCACCCCGACGCGGGTTTCGATCTGGGCTACCGTGAGCCCGTCGACCCCCGCGGTCCGTGCCCCGTCGTTGCTGCGCACGCGTTCCCACGCGTGGATCAGAAACGCCGGGTCATACACCAGATTGAACAGATCACCGAACCGGCGAGCCGAATCCTCGCTCGCCCAACGATGCAATTTGAGCTGCATCCGCCGTACCGTCACC
>DATMCA010001806.1:0-2592 GCA_035559015.1 Umezawaea sp.
AGGCGGCGCTGGCCAAGGCGAACATCAAGGTGAACATCCGCGTGCTGGACACCGACGCCTACGAGGCCGAGACCAACCAGGCCAAGGACGCCACCTACGACCTCACGCTCAGCTCTTGGCAGCCGGACTTCCCCAGCGCCAACGCCAACATCCAGCCCCTGTTCGCGTCATCGGAGATCGGCGGCGGCGGGTACAACATCTCCCGCTACAGCAACCCCGACGTGGACAAGCTGATCGAGGCCGCGCAGAGCGAGGTCGACCCGGCCGCCGCGGGCAAGAAGTGGGCCGAGCTGGACAAGAAGATCCTCGCCGACTCGCCGGTCGTGCCGCTGATCTACACGCGCAACTCGTTCCTGCGCGGTTCCAAGGTCGCGAACTTCTTCATCGCCGACTTCCCGTCCTACCCGAACTACCTCCAGGCCGGTATCTCCAAGTGACGTCACCACTCCTGCGCCTGGAGGACGTCTCCGTGGCGTTCGACGCCCCCGCCGCCAGCGAGGTCGGCTACTCGCTGGCGGCGGGGGAGGTGCTCGCCGTCGTCGGCGAGTCGGGGTCCGGCAAGACGGTGACCGCGATGTCGCTGCTGGGCCTGCTGCCCGGCAGCGCGACGGTCACCGGCCGGGCCCTGCTCGCCGGCCGCGACCTGTTCACGCTGTCCGCGGAGGAACTGCGGGGCGTGCGCGGGGGCGAGATCGGCATGGTGTTCCAGGAACCCATGACCGCGCTCAACCCCGTGTTCCGGATCGGCGACCAGCTCGCCGAGGTCGTTCGAGCCCACGGGGACAGGTCGGCCGCGCGGGCGAGGCAGCGGACGGTCGAGCTGCTCTCGTTGGTGGGACTGCCTTCGACGGCCCGGCGGAAGTACCCGCACGAGCTGTCCGGCGGGCAGTTGCAGCGGGTGGTGATCGCGATGGCCGTGGCCAACGAGCCGTCGCTGCTGATCGCCGACGAACCGACCACCGCGCTGGACGTGACCGTGCAGGCGGAGATCCTGGAGCTGCTGCGGGACCTGCGGGGCAGGCTGGACGCGGCGATCCTGCTGATCACGCACGACATGGGCGTGGTCGCGGACCTGGCCGACCGGGTCGTCGTGATGCACGACGGCCGGGTGGTCGAGCAGGGGCCGGTGGCGGACGTCTTCGCCGCGCCGCGGCACGAGTACACGCGGTCGCTGCTGGCCGCCGTGGTGTCGCTGAGCACCCCGCCGCCCGCGGACCTGCCCGCCGCCGTCGAGGTCTCACCCGGTGTCGTGGCACGGGGCACGCACGTCGCCGTGACCGCGGAGGAACTGTCCACACCGGACGAACCGGGGGACGACCCCGTGCTCGCGCTGACCGGGCTCTCCGTCTCCTACGGGCGCTTCCTGGCGGTCGACGGGGTCGGGCTGCACGTCGGGCGGGGTGAAGTCCTCGGCCTGGTCGGGGAATCGGGGTCCGGCAAGAGCAGCATCGCGGGCGCGGTCACGGGGCTCGTCCCGCCCAGCGGTGGCGTGGTCAGCCTCGCGGGGCAGGACCTCGCCCGGTTGCGCGGACGGGCGCTGAAGCGGGCGCGCGGCCGGATCGGGATGGTGTTCCAGGACCCGGCGTCCTCGTTGAACCCGCGGGCGACCATCGCCCGCAGCGTCGCGTCCCCGTTGCTGCTGCACGGTTCCCTGCGCGGCGCCGACCTCACCCGCCGGGTCGACGAGCTGCTGGACGCCGTGCAGCTCTCGCCGTCGTTGCGCGAGCGGTACCCGCACGAGCTGTCCGGCGGGCAGCGGCAGCGCGTCGGCATCGCACGGGCCATCGCGCTGGACCCGGAACTGCTCATCGCCGACGAGCCGACCAGTGCGCTCGACGTGTCCGTCCAGGCCCGCGTGCTCGACCTGTTCCGCTCGTTGCAGGCGGAACTCCGGTTCGCCTGCCTGTTCATCAGCCACGACCTCGCCGTGGTCGAGCGGCTGGCCGACCGGGTCGCCGTGCTCTACCGGGGTCGGGTCGTGGAGACCGGGCCCGCGGGCGACGTGCTGACCGAACCGCTGCACCCGTACACGCGGCGGCTGCTGGCGGCCGCGCCGGTCGCGGACCCCGTTCGGCAGCGGGAACGCCGGGAAGCCTGGCTGGCGCTCGGGCACTCGGAGTAACGGCCGGCGTCACCTGGTCGTGTAGTCGGTGGAACCCGAGTGGCCAATTGTCGTAGTGGTGCCCCAGGCGTCACCTTGGGTGGCATGGCAAGTGAGTTCCAGAGACGCAAGGTCGCGGTCGTGTTCGACGCGATGGACACCGACGGCGACGGATTCCTGACCGAGTCCGACTTCACCGAGCTGACGATGAGGTGGACGGAGCTGCGCCGCGCGGCGCCGGGCACCCGCGACCACCAGCGGCTGTCGGCGATCATGATGGGCTGGTGGGAGACCCTGCTCGCCGCGTCCGACACCGACCGCGACAACAAGGTCACCCCCGACGAGGTCCTCCTGGTGGTGGACCGGCTGCCCGCCATGCTGGACGTGGTCACCGCCACCGCGCGGGTCATGTTCGAGGCCATCGACGAGAACGCGGACAACGAGATCACCGCGGGCGAGTACCGGCAGCTCATCGAGGCGTGGACCGGCCG
>DATMCA010001807.1:0-14767 GCA_035559015.1 Umezawaea sp.
GAAGTGTAGTTCGTCGGGGTTGACACCTGCCGCTGTGAGCCTGCTCTTCAGGGTTTGTTGCAGGTCGTCGGTGGTTGTCGGGGCCAGCATGAGTTCCATGCCGCCGTAGCGCTGGTCGCTGAGGCTGTCCACCGGCATCCAGTTGAGCAGTTCGTCGGAGCGGACGTAGGCCGCTGGGCCCCAGCCGCCGTCGTCGACCACGCCGATGATGCGGGGGGTGGCGTTGGCGACCGCGCCGTCCACCCGCATTTCGGCCGGGACCTGGTACTTGGCGAAGCCGTCGGCCGCCTTCTTGTTGAGGACGATCCTCGGGGAGAGCGACGGGGTGGTCTTGTCGTCCAGCCATTGCCCCGATTCGAGGCGGTAGGGGCGGAACTGGAGGATGTTGCCGGTCACGGCCTTCATGCTCAGTTCGATGGCCTGGCCGTCGGGGGCGCCCGCGTTGGGGTCCTCGATCTCCTTGCACCGGCCGCCGGCGTCGCAGGTCATCATGGGGCCGCGGTAGCCGCCGCCGCTGCCGTCCAGGGGGCCGCCGCCCTCGTTGATGGGCTTCACGCCCGGTTCGCCGATGATCGCCTTGCCGGAGGTCAGGCCGGCCACGTCCGTGCGGCCCTGGATCAACTCCATGGTGATCGGCACGGCCTTCGGGTTGGGCGGCAGGTACATCTGGAGGGTGCCGTCCTTGCCCTGGCTGATCTCGATGTCCGAGAGGAGTGCCCGTTGGGCGATCACGGACCCCGCCTGGACGGTGACCACGGCCAGCACGCCGAGGAACAGGCTGATCATGGAGAGGAACGTGCGCATCTTGCGGGCTCGGATGCCCTGGCCGCCGATGATCAGGGACGAGCGGAAGCGGCCGGAAAGGCGGATCACACGACCACCTGCTGAGCTGAACGGTCGAAGACGCCGTTGGTCAACTGCATGACCCGACCCATCTTCGCCGCGTGGTCGTGGTCGTGGGTCACCAGGATCAGGCCGCAGCCGCGGTCGGTCGCGGAGCGGAGGGCCTCGACGACGAGGTTGCCGGTCTCCGTGTCCAGGGCGCCCGTCGGCTCGTCCGCCAGCAGGATCTTCGGGTCGCGCACGAGGGCGCGGGCGATGGCGACGCGTTGCTGCTCGCCGCCGGAGAGGCGGGGTGGTTTGTGCTTGGCCAGGTGGGCGATGCCGACCCTGTCCAGCGCCTCCATGGCTTTCGCCTTGCGCTTGCGGCGGGGCAGCCAGCCCTGGCCGTTGACCAGCGCCATGGAGACGTTCTGCACGGCCGACAGGTGCTTGAGGAGGAAGAAGCGCTGGAACACGAACCCGAACTCCTCGCTGCGCAGGGCGGCCGCCTTGCGTTCGGGGATGCGGGTGATGTCGTTGCCGTTCAACAGGTACTGGCCGCCGTCGGCGCGGTCGAACAGACCGATGAGGCTGAGCAGGGTGCTCTTGCCGGAGCCGGAGCGGCCGAGGATGGCGATGCTCTCCCCGCTGTGGAGGGTGAGGTCCGCCCCCGCGAGGATCGTGCGGGGTTCGCCCTGGCCCTTCAAGGTCTTGGTGAGACCGGTGATGCTGATCAGCGGCGTCATCACGACCCGGCCTTGGGGCTGTTCGCGTCCTGCTGCTGGGGTGCGGCGGGCAGGTTCGGGCCGGGCAGGCTCAGCGTCTCGTCGCCGGTCAGACCGGACTTGATCTCGACGACCTTGCCGTCGGTCAGGCCGAGCACCACGTCCGCGATGACCTTGGAGCCGTCGGGCTTCACGATCTCGACCTTGCCGTTGCCCTGGCCGCCCGCGACGGCCTCGACCGGCACCACGAGCGCGTTGGCGGACGTCTGCGTCACGACCTCCAGCGTCGCCGCCGCGCCGTTGATGAGCTTCACGTCGGCGGGCGCCGTGCACACCAGCCGCAGGCCGGTCGACTCGGACTTCTGGCCGCCGGTGTCGGGCTGCTGCTGGGGCTGCGGCGCCCCGGTGGTGCCTCCCTTGTCGGTGTCCTTGTCGTCCTTGTTCTCCGTGGGGGTGGGCGCGGGGACCGTGCCCGCGGGCAGCGCGGCGATCGTCCCGAGCAGCGTGCACGGGAACGGGCCCGGCCCGTTCTTGATCTGCGCCTGCACCGACGCGGACCCGTCCGCGATCTTGTACGCCTGCGCGCTGTCGATGTCGGCGGCGATGCCGTAGCCGGCCAGCTTCGCCGACGCGACCGGCATCCCACCGGTCACGGTGGACTTGTCGTCCACCAGTCGCCCGGCGAACGTGGCACCCGCGGGCACCTCGAACCAGTTGGGAACCCCGTCGGCCCACACCGACCCGACCCTGGTGGCGACGGTGGGCGTGCCCGCGGCCTCCTTCACGTCCATGAACCGCACCTGCCCGGCGACCGGCGCGACGAGCCCGAACACCGGGTTCATGGTGACCTTGCCGGTGAGGCTCACCTTGTTGGTGAGGTCCTTCCGGGCAGGCTTGGCCGTGGTCATCGCCGTGCCCCTGGGCGCGAGGTCCGGATTCGTCGGCGCCTCGCCCGACGAACCGCACGCGGTCGCGGTGACGACCACAACGGCCAGTCCGCCAAGGCGGACAAGGACTTGCTTCAACACCGGGTATCCCCCAACTGATGAGTCGCGGTCGGATTCGACCTGAAGATCTAGACGCTCATGAGACGATCCGGGTTGCACGCGCCGCTTCGGCAAATCGGTCGGACAGCGAGTGGCCGATCGGCCGATTGTCGGGAAGCGGAATCCGTGCCCGGCGGTCTGACCAGCGTTTTCCCCGACGGGCTCGCGCAGCGCGAAGCCCTTGTGACAGACCACTCGTCCCCCCGAGGGAAGCGGTTTCCGAAATTCGCCGGGACGAGGGCCCGGCGGATCACTCCCAGCGTATTGGCGAGCGGTGGGGCGGAAACCGCCAACGGGGAAATCGGGACGGGATCCGGACGTTCCCCCGGACCGGGCCGGGATCGAATTCGCTCGACCCCGGACAGCGAGAACCGCCCGCATCCACACAGGACACGGGCGGTTCTCCGCCTGTCGTCTAGCTCGAACCGCCCGTGATCAGACGGTCCACTTCTGGTTCGCGGCGCCGGTGCACTCCCACAGGTGCGTGCGAGTCCCGTCCGCCGAGTTGTTCCCGATCACGTCCAGGCACTTGTTCGCCGGGATGTTCACGATGTCCCGCGCACCGCTGACGGCCCACTGCTGGGCGCCGGTGCCGTTGCAGTCGTACAGCTGCACCAGCGTCCCGTTGGCGGTCCCGGCCGCGGCGGCGTCCAGGCACTTGCCCAGCGCGCGGATGGTGCCGTCACCGGGACGGCTCCAGTTCTGCGCGGCGTTGCCGTTGCAGCCGACGATCTGGATCGGCGTGCCGTTGGCGCTGTTCGCGCCCGCGACGTCCAGGCACTTGCCCGCGAGGCCGATGATCTGGCCACCGCCGCTGGGCGGCGGGCTGTCCGACGTGGTCACGCGGACGTAGTCGACCAGCAGCTGCTGCGGGAACTGGGTGCTGCTGTTGGGATCGCCGGGCCAGTAGCCGCCGACCGCCAGGTTCATGATGATGAAGAACGGCTTGTTGAACACCCACTGGTTGCCGTTCAGGTCGGCGGGCGTGCGGGTCTGGTAGACGTTGCCGTCCACCGACCAGCGGATCTGGTTGGGCGCCCAGTCGATCGCGAACGTGTGGAAGCCGTCGGAGAAGTTCGGGCCGTTGTAGCCCGCTCCGATGCCGCCGGAACCCGAGTAGCCGGGGCCGTGCAGCGTGCCGTGGACGGTGTTGGGCTCGAAGCCGACGTTCTCCATGATGTCGATCTCGCCGCTGCCCGGCCACGGGTTGCCGCTGTTGATGTCGGCGCCCAGCATCCAGAACGCGGGCCACATGCCCTGACCGCGCGGCAGCTTCATCCGCGTCTCGTAGTGGCCGTACGTCTGGGTGAACTTGCCCGCCGTGTTCAGCCGTGCCGACGTGTACTCGCAGCGCCCGTACCAGCAGTTGTAGTTGGCCGGGTTCTCCTTGCGGGCGGTGATGACGAGGTTGCCCGCGCCGTCGGTCGCCGCGTTGCTCCGGCTGTTGGTGTACATCTGGCGCTCGTGGTTGTTGACGTTGTCACCCGTCTCCAACTGCCACTTGCCGCCGTCCACCCCACCACCGGCCGGACCGTTGAACTCGTCCGCGAACGTCGTCGCCATGGCGCCGACGTCCTGCGCGGTTGTCGCGGGCGCGCTGTTGGCCGGGGTGGACACGGAGATCGAGCCCAGGGTCATCAGCAGGGCCGCGCCCAGCATTCCGGCTGCTCGGGCACGCCGAAGAGGCCCTCGTGTGGACATCGCAGATCACCTTTCAGGCAGGGTGGTGGTTCGGCGTCGAACCACTGATCGGCGGTCTTCAGGGGGGATCAGTGGTAAATGGTCCGAACCACCTGGTGTCAACGGGACGTTACTCGACGTCTTTGTTCAAGTCACGATGAAAGAATGATCGGCCCCGTTCATCGCTTCAGTGCGAACCGAGGGAAACCATTCCCCGATAGTGTGCAGACGAGGGCGCGACCCGCCTGCTTTACTGAACGAACGGTCGGTAGATCACCCCGGACCTTGGAGGACGACCCCGATGGCTCTGCTGCGCAGTTACGTCTCCGGCCGCTGGCACGTGCCGACAGCGGAAGGCGCACCCCTGCACGACGCCGTGACGGGGGAGGAGATCGCCCGGATCTCCTCCGCGGGCATCGACATGGCCGCGGCGCTGCGGCACGGCCGCGAGGTCGGCGGCCCGGCGCTGCGCGAGCTGACGTTCCACCAGCGCGCGGCGCTGCTCAAGGCGCTCGGCTCGACCCTGCGCGAACACCGCGACGAGCTGTACGCGCTGTCCGCGCGCACCGGCGCGACCAAGAACGACTCGATGATCGACGTCGACGGCGGCATCGGCGTGCTCCTCGGCTACGCCAGCAAGGCCAAGCGGGAGCTGCCGAACGACACGGTCTACGTCGACGGCGCCGTGGAGCCGCTCGGTCGCGGCGGCACGTTCCTCGGCCAGCACATCGCGACCCCGCTGCGGGGCGTCGCCGTGCAGATCAACGCCTTCAACTTCCCGATGTGGGGCCCGCTGGAGAAGTTCGCCCCGGCGTTCCTCGCGGGTGTGCCCAGCCTGGTGAAGCCCGCCTCTCAGACCGCCTACCTGACGGAGAAGCTCGTCGAGCTGATGATCGGCTCCGGCCTCCTGCCCGAGGGCTCGCTCCAGCTCGTGTCCGGCAGCGCGGGCGATCTCCTGGACCACCTGACCGAACAGGACCTCGTCGGCTTCACCGGGTCCGCGTCCACCGCGCAGCACCTGCGCACGCACCAGGCGGTCGTGCGGTCCAGCGTCCGGTTCAACGCCGAGGCCGACTCGCTCAACTGCTCGATCCTCGGCCCGGACGCGGTGTCCGGCACGCCCGAGTTCGACCTGTTCGTCAAGCAGCTCGTGAACGAGATGACGGCCAAGGCGGGCCAGAAGTGCACCGCGATCCGGCGCGCGTTCGTGCCCGCGCCGCTGATCGACGAGGTGTCGGAGGCCGTGTCCGCGCGGTTGGGCAAGGTCGTCATCGGCAACCCGGCCAACCCGGACGTGCGGATGGGCGCGCTCGCGGGCCTGGAGCAGCGCGAGGAGGTCCGGCGTTCGCTCAAGGGGCTGCTGGAGGCCTCGCGGATCGTGTTCGGCGACCCCGAGCGGGTCGAGGTCGTGGACGCCGACGCCGAGCGCGGTGCGTTCCTCTCACCCGTGCTGCTGCGCGCCGACGACCCGGAGTCGGCCCAGCCGCACGAGGTCGAGGCGTTCGGCCCGGTCAGCACCCTCATGGCGTACACCGACACCGAGCACGTCATCCGGCTCGCCGCGCGCGGCCAGGGCAGCCTGGTCGGCTCGGTCGTCACCGCCGACCCCGCGTTCGCCCGCGAGGTCGTGCTAGGCGCGGGCGCGTGGCACGGCCGCATGCTGGTGCTGGACCGCGACGACGCCAAGGAGTCCACCGGGCACGGTTCGCCGCTGCCCGCGCTGGTCCACGGCGGCCCCGGCCGGGCCGGTGGCGGCGAGGAGATGGGCGGCATGAGGGCCGTGCTGCACCACATGCAGCGCACGGCCGTGCAGGGCAGCCCGAAGGTGCTGGCGGCCATCACCGGCCGCTGGGTGCCCGGTGCCCCGCGCACGGACTCCGACGAGCACCCGTTCCGCAAGAGCCTGGCGGAGTTGAGGATCGGCGACAGCGTCGTCGCGGGCCCGCGGACGGTGACGCTGGAGGACGTGGAGCACTTCGCCGAGTTCACCGGCGACACGTTCTACGCGCACATGGACGAGGAGGCCGCGAAGGCGAACCCGTTCTTCGGCGGCCGGGTCGCGCACGGCTACCTCGTGGTGTCGTTCGCGGCGGGCCTGTTCGTCTCGCCCGAGCCCGGTCCGGTGCTGGCCAACTACGGCCTGGACAACCTGCGATTCCTCACGCCGACGTTCCCCGGCGACGAGCTGACCGTGACGCTGACGGCGAAGCAGATCACGCCGCGCGAGGACCAGGACTACGGCGAGGTGCGCTGGGACGCGGACCTGGTGAACCAGGACGGCGCCTCGGTCGCGAAGTACGACGTGCTGACGCTGGTCGCCAAGACCCGGTAGGACGAGCGAAAGGGCCCGGTTCGTCCACTGTGGACGAACCGGCCCCCTTCTCGTGCGGTCAGCTCGCGGTGTAGGAGAGGATCTCGGCGCTCGTCCAGTCGCTGGACACGATCGTCGCGCCGATCGCGCCCAACTGCCGGACCTTCGCCTGCGCGTCGGCCACCGCCGGGTTGCGGCTGTCGATGGCGGGCGCCACGTCGTGCGCGTCCGTCATCACGACCAGGTACTTGCCGCCCAGGTAGGGGCCGCCGCCGAAGCCCGCGAAGGACGTGGCGCTCCCGTCGAACGCGACCATCCACTGCTTGCGCGCGCCGCCGCGGTCACCCGTGCGCGGGTCGGTCGCCGACGCGCCGTTGATCGCCGGGAAGGACAGCGCCGAGGCCAGCGTGCCCGCGGAGTTCGCGGCGATCAGCCGGTCGGCGACCTCCAGGTCGGTGTCGTAGTTGTCGAACGGGTTCTGCAGCTCGAACGTCCCGTTCTCCACGATCACGACGAACTTGCCCGTCAGCGCCGACCGCGACGGCCAGCCGCTCGCCTGCACCGCCGTGTCGAGGTCGGCGTGACCGCCCTTGAGGTTGGCGGGCGAGAAGATGTTGCCAGCGCCGATCGTGTTCGCCAGCAGGGTGTCG
Organism: Umezawaea sp.; assembly: GCA_035559015.1. GTDB lineage: Bacteria > Actinomycetota > Actinomycetes > Mycobacteriales > Pseudonocardiaceae > Umezawaea. Next base: position 7,235 of record DATMCA010001807.1, read on the forward strand.
AACTGGGGCACCCCGAAACCCGCGCGCCCGTCGAAGCCGTTCTTCATCTCGACCTTGACGACCAGGGGAGCGTGGTTCGGGTTGTGGTCGTGCCACAGCTTGAGGTTGCGCAGGCAGCCCGCGAGGTTCTGGTTGCGGCTGCCCGACCGCAGGCCCGCGTAGGTCGTCGCGTTCGAGCAGTTGTTGGCGTTGCCGGGGTCGTGGCCGACCTGGAAGTCGTTGGTGAAGAAGAAGTTCGTCCACACGTCGATCTCGATCATGCCCGGGTTCCGGTCGAGCGCGTCGACCAGCCAGGGCGCGGTCTCCTGCGTGTAGCTGTTGTGCAGTCCGACGGCCGTCGTCCCGGTGGCCGTCGGCGTCGCGCTCGCCGACGGCACCACCGTGATCATCAAAGCCGTCGCGGCCACCGCGACCAAGAAGCGCTTCATCGGGACTCCTCGCACTGGACGTGTCCGTACGACTGCGTAGCGTAGGGAACGTGAAGAGGGTTCACGATGAACGCTGGATGGCCCCTTCGGGAAGCGCTCGGGGACGTCAACAGTTGACGGTCGCCCGCCGGATGTCGACCTTGAGCTTCGGCGCGCCGTCGACCGGGGCGGGATCCTCCGGCGTCGGCGCGACACCCGCCGCGGCGACCTTGTCGAGCGTCTTCAGGCCGTCCTCGCCGATCGTGCCGAACACGGTGTAGTTGGGGCGCAGCACCGAGTCCGACGTGACGAGGAAGAACTGGCTGCCGTTGGTGTCCGGGCCCGCGTTGGCCATCGCCAGCGTGCCGCGCGGGTAGATGCGGCGCTCACCGGTCGGGTCGTTCGGCGCGGGCGGCAACGTCGTCGGCAGCTCGTCCTTGTACCGGTAGCCCGGACCGCCCTCGCCGGTGCCGCTCGGGTCGCCGCACTGGAGGACCTTCAGCGTCGGGTACGTCGTGAGCCGGTGGCAGGTGGTGACGTCGTAGAAGCGGTGCTCGGCGAGGTGCAGGAAGCTCTGCACCGTGCACGGGGCCTGCGCGCGGTCCAGGGTCAGCGGGATCGGGCCCTGGTTCGTCTTGAGCAGGACGTCGACCTTGCCGCGGTCCGGGGTGTGCCTCGGGTCCTTCGGGAGGCGCACCGGCCGCGCGGCGGGCTCCTCCGGCGTCTTGGTGTAGGCGCACGGGCCTCGCGTCACGTCCGGCGAGCCCTTCACGGCCGGGGCGGTGGACGTGGCCACGTCCGGCTCCGCGGTGGCCATCGGGGCGGTGCCCACCAGGAACCCGGCTGCCACCACCAGTGCGGCGGCGATCGTCTTGCTGTCCAACTCAAGTCCTCCTCGGGTCGGGGCGGTTCCGCTTGCTTAGTGGAGGTCCCGTTCGGCCGCAAGGGCCGGTGGTCGGGGACGGCGATCATCTCGTGGGTTGATGCGCGCGGCACTTCGGTCATCCGATGATCGCCTGGTAGTCGATCTTCCAGGGGGAGTGGCATGCGGCGGGTCTTGTCGTTGGTGTTGGCCGTGGGGATGGTGGCCGGAGTCGGGGTGGTCGGCGGCGGGACCGCCGCGGCCTCACCCGGCGTCGGTTGGGTGCCGTGCGGGGAGCGCGGCGCGGAGTGCGGCACCGTGCGGGTGCCGTTGGACTGGGGGCGACCGGGCGGCGAGAAGATCACCCTGGCCGTCAGCCGGCTGCGGGCGGATCCCGCGAAGCGGATCGGGGTGCTGTTCTTCAACCCCGGCGGGCCGGGCGGACCCGGTGCCGCCGTCGTGCGCGACGAACCGGACCTGTTCCCGGCGGAGTTGCGGGAGCGGTTCGACGTCGTCGGGGTGGATCCGCGCGGGGTGGGCGAGAGCGTGCCCGCGATCGCTTGCGAGCTGCCGCCGATGGGTGCGGCGGTCGACCAGTTCCCGGAGTCCCGTGCGGGGTTCGACCGGTTGGTCGCCTACAACCGGGAGGTGGCGGAGGGGTGCCGCCGGGCCACCGGGCCGTTGATCGACCACGTCGATACCGTCAGCGCGGCGAAGGACTTCGACGTGGTGAGGGCGGTGCTGGGGGAAGCGCGGGTGTCGTGGCTGGGGTTGTCCTACGGGACTCTGCTCGGGGCCACGTACGCGCGGATGTTCCCTGATCGGGTGCGGGCCGCCGTGCTGGACGGGGCCGTGGACCACGCGGTCGGGTCGCGGCGGATGGCTCTGGACGAGGCCGCGGTGAGCGAAGAGGTGTTCGGGCTGTTCGTGGAGTGGTGCGCCGCCGATGCCGGGTGCGCTCTGCACGGGCGGGACGTGCGGGCCGAGTACCGGGAGTTGTTGGCGCGGCCCGGTCCTGGGGCTACCCCGGCTGAGGTCGGGTACGGGATGTATTCGGGGTTGTCGATCCGGTCGCAGTGGCCTCGGGTGGCGGAGATCCTGGTGACGGCGTTCGGTGGGGACGCGTCGGCGTTCGCCGGGGTGGGGAGTGACGCCGCTTATCGGGTGATCGCGTGTCACGACTTCCCGTCGTCGGTGCGGGGGTATGCGGACATGGCTGGGCGGGTGGCCGAGGTTCGGGGGCTCGCGCCGGTGACGAAGGGGTACGTGGAGGGGTGGGACGTGCAGGCCGGGTGTGCCGGGTGGCCTGTTCGGGCTGCCAATCCCTGGGGGCCTGTGGTGGTGCGCGGGGTGCGGGACGTGATGGTGGTCAGCGGGGCGCACGATCCTGCTACGCCGGATGCCTGGGGGGTGGGGTTGGCTTCGCAGATCCGTGGGGTGGAGTTGGTGCGGTGGAGCGGGGTTGGGCATACGGGGTACTTCAACGACTCTGGTGTTCAGGCTCGGGAGGTGGCTTATTTGGTGGGGGATCGGTAGGTGGTCCGCGGTGAGCCGGGGGACTGGGCTCATCCGATGGCTCGAGTTGGGCACCGGGCTGGGTTTTCAAACCGTCTGCCGCAGCTCGGCGAGAGGGGATGTGGCGGAGGGATGGGATGTCGTGGCAGTCGTCGTCACATCGCCGCACTGCCGCCATGCCGCACGACTGGCGCGAGCCAGTCCTACCCCTGATCCCGATCCAAAGCGCCCGCGTGCCCCGTTTGGGTTGTCAAGGCATCTTTCCCGCCTTGACAACCCAAACGGGGCCTCGAGACACTGGAAAATCGGGGTCGATCCACTTGAAAACAAAGAACCCGGCCCCCCAACCAACAGGGAGCCGGGCCTTCAAAAACAACTCAACCCACGATACGACGAATCGTGTTGATCGGACCGATCGAGTCGATGGGCGCGGTCTTCACCGGAACACCCTCGGTGGACGCGTGCACAGCGGTGTTCGAGTCCACCACCATCGCCACGTGCCCCTGATCCGCGTAGTAGATCACCAGGTCACCGGGCTGCACCTCACTCCGCGACACCGCCCGCCCCAGAACCGCCTGCGCGTACGTCGTCCGCCCGATGCTGATCCCGGCCTCGCGGTAAGAGGCCTGCATCAGGCTGGAGCAGTCCCAGGAGTCCGGGCCGTTGGAGCCGAAGACGTAGGGCTCGCCGCGCTGCGCCAGGGCGTAGTTCAGCGCCACCGCGACGTCGCCGGTGGCGTTGACGCTGATCGGCGTGTTGGCGCTGCCGCTGTTGAGCGCGGTCTTGGTGGTGTTGCTGAGGGCGCTGTAGGCGTTCTTCGCCTCCTTGACGCGACCGTCCAGCTCCTCGGCCTTCTTGTCGATGTCCTCCAACAGCTTCGCGGCCTCGTCCTTCGCCTTGCCGGCGCGGTCGGTCGCGTTCTTGGCGGAGCTGCGGGCCTGGTCGGCCGTTTCCACCGCGCCGGACAGCTTGCCCAGCGCCTCGCTGTTGTCCGCCGCCAGGACGCTGATGGCCGACATGCGGTTGAGGAAGTCCTGCTGCGAGTCGCTCACCAGCAACGCGGAGAGGTTGTTGAAGCGCGCGCCTTCGAAGGACGCCTCGGTGAGCAGGTCGACCTGTCCGCGGAACTGCTCCTCGACCGCCTTCGCCGCGTTCTCGGCGTCGGTGGCGGTCGAGAGGTCCGTGTTGGCCTTGCCCAGCTCGTCCTCAGCGACCTTCAGGGCTTCCTGGGCCTTCAGGTGGTCGGCGTTGAGGACCTCGGCCTCGTGCGAGAGGTCGTTGTACTTCTGCAGAGCCTCGGACGCGGGGTCGGCTTGGGCGTAGGGGGCCGTGCCGAGGACTGATGCGGCAACCGCTGTGGCCGCCAGTGCTCCCTGAAACATCCGCTTGCGTGGTTGCGACGACACGTCGCGCAGCCTCCTTCGTCGGTACTTCCCACCTTGTGCCGTGAAGCACTGTCACAGTCTGTGTGGCGGTGACCTGGCCGTTTAGCCCGGAAGAGCTATTGCCTGGCGCGAAGTCTCGATCAGGTTACGGACTGTCTCCCTTGGAGTCCACCTTCGTGTTTGAGGGGTCCCTAACGGCCCTACGGGAATGTCCCGCCGGCGAAATTCGTTTGAACCGGTGAGTTGAAGTGTCAACCTGGAGGAAATGATGCCCGCGGTCACCGTCACCGACATCACGAGCCTGGCCCGCATCCCCGAGCCGGCGCCCGACGCGGCGGACCGGAAGGTCCGCTCCGTAACCACTGGTCCGCAGGGTTTCGAGGGCGAGGGCTTCCCCGTCCGCCGGGCGTTCGCGGGCATCGACCTGGCCGACCTGGACCCCTTCATCCACATGGACCAGATGGGCGAGGTGGACTACGGGCCGGGCGAGCCGAAGGGCACTCCCTGGCACCCGCACCGCGGGTTCGAGACCGTGACGTACATCATCGACGGCGAGTTCGAGCACGCGGACTCGCACGGCGGTGGCGGCAACATCACCAACGGCGACACGCAGTGGATGACCGCCGGCGGGGGCGTCCTGCACATCGAGAAGCCCACCGAGGAACTGGTGCGGACCGGTGGCGTGTTCCACGGCGTGCAGCTGTGGGTCAACCTGCCGCGGGCGCGGAAGTGGGTCGAGCCCCGCTACCAGGACCTGCGCGGCAACCAGTCGGTGCTGCTGACCTCACCGGACGGCGGCGTGCTGGTGCGGGTCATCGCGGGTGACGTGGCGGGCCACCAGGGCCCCGGCTCGACGTACACGCCGATGGCCATGCTGCACGCCACCGTGAGCCCCGGCGCGCGGCTGAGGTTGCCGTGGCGGCCGGACTTCAACGCGCTCGTCTACGTGCTGGCGGGTGACGGCACGGTCGGCGCCGAGCGGCGGCCGATCTCCACCGGGCAGCTCGCGCTGTTCGGGCCCGGCGACACGATCGTGCTGGACGGCGCGGGCAAGCAGGAGTCCCGGTACGCCGAGATGGAGGTCGTCGTCCTGGGTGGGGCGCCGATCCGCGAGCCGGTCGCGTGGGGCGGGCCGTTCGTGATGAACACCCGCGCCGAGGTGCTCCAGGCCTTCGAGGACCACCAGGCGGGCCGGTTGGGGAGCATCCCCGCCCAGTACCTGCCCCACGGTGACGTGGGCGGGCAGATGGCCTGACCTGCTTGAGGGGCCGCCGGAACGTGCGACGGCCCCCAGCTCACCTGGGGGGTTGGGAGCCGGGGGCCGTGTACACGCCGGGTGCGGTCAGGGGGGTCGACAACACCGGGCAACCAAGAGTCTATGCGGTGTTTTGGATTCGTGTACGCCAACCGCGCGCAGAAGCCCATGCGAATTTCCGATTCGGTCAACTTGCCATCGCGGCGGCGAAGGTGCTGAGGGCTTCCCGGTCGGGACGGCTCGTTTTGCTGATCAGGCTCGCGACGTGCTTCTCCACGGTCCTGGGGGAGATGTGGAGGCGTGCCGCGATGGCCTTGTTGCCCATCCTGTTGGCCAGCAACAGGAACACTTCGAACTCCCGAACAGTGACTCCGAGCACCCTCAACTGGCGCGGTACCTGCTCGGTGCCCGTGCGCCGCTGCTGGACGGACGCGCCGACCTGGCGCAGCAGCCCCCGGCACGCGCTCGCGACCGGTGTCACCTGCACCTGGTGGAAGTACTCCTCCGCGCCGCGGAGCCACGTGACGGGATCGCCCCAGCCGTCGGCGTGCGCCGATTCGGCGACGAGCCGCAGCCCGAGGTGCCGCGCGACCGGGAAGACCGCCGCGGCCTCCTGAGCGGCCCGCACGGCGTCACCGGCCTCGGCGACCCGGCCGTCCCGGCCGAGCAGCACGGCGTGCGCGAGTTGGGCGAACACCCGGTTCCACCGCATCCCGCCGGCGGCGGCGCTGGTGATCTCCCGGTAGTGCGGCCACCCCGCGCGGCCCGCGAGCACGCCGAGCAGCAGGTGCAGCCCGTGGCGGCCCGCGAGGTGGAACGTGGTCGGGTTCTCCGCCTCGTAGGCCAGCGCCTGCGCCAGTTCGCTCTCCGCCAGTTCGCGGTCCTCCTCCAGCAGCGCGCAGAACGTCCGCGCCAGACCGAAGCAGAGCGGCATCTCCTGCGCGGCGCCGCCCGCCACCACGCGGAACTCGGCGATGGCGAGTTCCATCCCCTGCCGGTCGAGCCGGTGCGCGGCCGACGTGGCCTTGACCATCAGCAGGTACCGGGTCAGCACGGTCATCTGGAGCCGGGTGGTGATCAGGGCCGTCTGCTCGACCAGTTCGGCGGCCTCTTCGTGGTTGCCCGCCAGCACGGCGTGCAGCGACCGGATCGCGTCGACGTGGTAGCCGATGGTGACCGCACCGACCCGCTGCGCCTCCTCGCGGGCGCGGTGCAGCGAGGTGGTGGACGCCTCGACCAGCCAGTCGTTGCCCGCTATCCGCACCATCGCGTACACCTGCTGGATCGGCAGGTCGTGCTCCTCGGCGAGCATCCTGGCCTGTTCGAAGCACGCGTTGGCCTCGGCGAGGTTGTCCTCGCGGGCGAGGACGCCCAGCAGTTGCCAGGCCTCGCAGCCGACCAGCGGCAGCGGCACCCGTTTCGCGGCGTCCACGGCCCGGCGCGCGAGCACCTCGGCAGCGGCGATCCGGTCCGGGCTCCGGGTGTGGATCGTCAGCATCGCCGCGATGGCGTCGACCGGCGCGGTCTGCTCGTCCTCGGCGTGGTGGTCCAGCAGCGCACGGGCCGCGGCGACCTGGGCCATGCCGTAGTCCCACCGGCCCGCGAGGTGCGCGACCCGCGCCAGTTCGGTGTGCAGCTTGACCCGGCGCGACTTGGCCAGCCCGGCGACGGCGAGTTCGGCCAGCGTGTCGGCGAGCCGCGTGGCCGACTCGAACTGGCCCGCCTCGGCCAGCGCGGGCAGCAGCGACTCCAGCACGTCCGCCCGGATCTCCGGGTCGACACCGCTGGTCAGCAACCGGTTCGCCTGGTCGAGCAGTGCGATGGCGGACCCCGGCGCGCCGCCCTTGAGCGCGCGGCGGCCGGTCTCGGCCAGCAGCCTGCCCGCCTGGGCGTCCTCACCGGCGTCCAGGCGCAACGACGCGACCAGCGCGCACCACTCGCCGGGCAGGTCGGGATAGGCGATCTGGATCGCATCCGCCGTGCGGCCGGAGATCTCGGCCCGGTCGCTGGGCGTGAGCTGCGCTCGCAGGGCCTCCGCGGTCAACGGGTGGCGGAACGCGTACCAGTCCGGAGCGGGCTCGTCCGGCGTCACGAGCTGCGCCGCCACCC
>DATMCA010001808.1:0-4791 GCA_035559015.1 Umezawaea sp.
AATCCAGCGCATCGCCGCCGAACAGGACATCGGCCACTTCCTCCGAGTGCATGACGGGCTGCTGTCGGACAGCTTGCTCTGCTTGGTGATCCACGAGCGCGCCGCATCAACCATGTGCCACTACGAACCGCTGTTCATCCCAGGGCTCCTCCAAACCGAGGCCAACGCGAGAGCAGTCATCAACCCCGATGGGATCTACCTGCCCGAGGAACACGACTTCAAGATCGCTGCACGGATGGAACGCCAGTCGGTCCTGGGCGGTGCCAGATCACCCGACGCCGCCTTCTACATCTACGAAGCGGCTTTGCACGCGGTCGTCGGTGACAACCAGGTCATGCACGACCAGATGATGCGACTTGCCTTCATGTGGGAGTGGAACCGAGTGACCATCCGGGTGATCCCGATGTCTCGCGGGGGCCATCCTGCCCTGATGCGCGCCTTCGCTCTGATGACCTTCGGCAACCCGATCAGCCCGGTTGCCTACAGCGAGACCGATGTCGCCACCCTCTTCACCGAAGACCGAAAAGCGGTAGAGGTCTACCAGCGCAAACAGCGGGCACTCACTGAACGGGCCCTGGATGCGGAACAATCGCGGTCGGTGTTCGCCCACTGGGCGGACGTGTACGACCGTCGAGGGGACCGCGATGTCAAAGGACCTGACCTGGCGTAAGAGCAGCTACAGCGGCGAGGGCGAAAGCAACTGCGTTGAGGTCGCTTTTCCGGTCCGAGGTGTGGCCGTCAGGGACTCCAAGAACTCGGCCGGGCCTGTCCTTGCGTTCCCGGCGGTCCAGTGGAGGGCATTCCTCCTGACCCTTCGCTAGCCGTGGTGCCCCCGCACAGCGTGGTCGGCGACAACCGGGTGAGCAGCCGACCAGAGCACGACCAGCGGCCTCGGGAACACGGGCTCGAAGCCGCCCTGCCTGCCCAACGCCCCTTCTCCTAGCCCCTCCTAGCCGATCAGGCCTCGCCTAGCCCGTGATGCCGTAGACCGTCCGCAGCCAGACCGTCGTCAACGCGTCGACCAGCCTCCGGTCCCGCACCGGCGAGCGCCGCGAGAGCGACTGCGTGAAGCAGGCCTGCTCGTTCATGCTCTCCAGCACGGTCACCAGCAGTCGGGCGTCCGGCGGGCCGGGTAGGGCGACGCCCGCGGCGCGTTCGCGTTCGATCTGCTCGGCGGCGGCGTCGACGAAGCGGCGGCCGACGCCGGCCCAGAACTCCTGCATCTGCGGGTTCACGTCGCGGGCGCGCATGGCGGCGCGGAGGACCGGGCCGTGTTGGCGCCAGAGGGCGACGGTCGCGGTGAGGGCGCGGCGGATCGCGTCCTCGGGTGGCTCGCTGCCGCGGCGCAGCCACAGCGCGGCGCACTCGTGCAGCTCGACCGCCACCTGTTCGGACAACGCGTGCAGCACGGCTTCGCGGGACTCGAAGTGGAAGTAGAACGTCGACCGGGAAACACCCGCGCCGGACGTCAGCTCGTCGACGGCGATCTCGTCGAGCGAACGGGATCCCAGCAGCCGCTCCGCGGTGTCGAGGATCGCTTGCGAAGTCAGGTCGCCCTTGCTGCGCTTGCGTCTGGACGCGACCTGGTGCACCGGTGTGCGTGGGGGCATGGCGGCCATCCTGGTCCACTCTTCGCGGTGCGGCAACGATTTCACCAGCACGTTCGATTCAGAAGCCCTATTGCGGCCAAAGGAGACGGAGGAGGTTCCTCTGTGGAGTCGCGGACTCACACCCGCGCGCGGCTTTTCGGGGCGGCCACGGTGAAGCGGATCGCGGTCGAGAGCACCAGATCGCCCTCCGGGGACCGCGCGGACTCGATCTCCTCCAGGGCGGCCGCCCGCGCGTGCGGCAAGGATTCCGTGGGCACGCGGTCGAGCAGTTCGCGGCCCCCGTTGGCCCACAGCCACTCCAGCCAGTGCTCCGGATCGCGGAACCTGGTCTCCTGCACGTCCTCCGTGATCGCGACGCGCTCGTAGCCGTTCTCGGCGAGGAACTCGCGGATCGCCGCCTCGCTGCGGAACGGCCCGCGCTGCGCGCTCAGCTTCGGGGCGAACCGGCCGATCGCCACGAGCGCCCCGGCGAACGCGGGATCCGGTGCGGCGACGGTGCTGAACGCGATCCGCCCGGCGGGCCGCAGCAGGGTCGCATAGTGGCGCAGCGCGGCCGCCGGGTCGGCCAGCTGGAAGATCATCAGGTTGGCCAGCACGACGTCGAAGGAGCCCGGCTGGAAGTTCGGCTTGTCGGCCTCGTCCAGGCGCACGTCCGACCCGGTCACGTGCCGGGCGCGGACCCGTGCGCCCGCGAGCTGCACCATGCCGGGCCGGTGGTCGACGCCCATCACGGAACCGTTCTCCCCCACCACGTCCAGCGCGGCCAGCAGGGTCGAGCCGCGGCCGCAGCCGACTTCGAGGACGTGCTCGCCCTCGCGGAGGCCCGCGCGCTGCACCAGCACCGAACCCATGGCGAGGAACCGGTCCACGGCGAAGCGGTCGTGGCCGCGCGCCGACAGGTCGAACGCCGCGGCGATCGACGACTCCAGCTCCTCGGACGGGCTCACGGGGGTGATTGTCCGCCTCGCACGTTTCGGGCGTGTTGCCCGCAGCGGGTGCGGGGTGCGGCCGAACGGGTGGACACTGGGGGTGTGGATCCCCTCTGGGCACTGCGGCAGGTCGCGTTCCGGCTCGAACGCGCGGGCGAACCCACCTACCGGGTTCGGGCGTTCCGGCGTGCCGCGGAGATCGTCGCCGGGCTGCCCGCCGGAGAACTGGACCGCCGGGTCGCCGCGGGCACGCTGATGGACCTGTCCGGCATCGGGAAGGCGACCGCGAGCGTGATTGTGGACGCCGTGCAGGGACGTGAACCCGCTTACCTGGACAAGGTGAGCGCTCCCGCGCCGGTGTCCGGCGGCCACGAGCTGCGGGCCGCGCTGAAGGGCGACTGCCACACCCACTCCGACTGGTCGGACGGCGGCAGCCCGATCCGCGAGATGGCCGAGGCCGCCCGAGACCTCGGCCACGAGTGGGTGGCGCTGACCGACCACTCGCCGAGGCTGACGGTGGCGAGCGGCCTGACCGCCGAGCGGCTGCGCAGGCAGCTGGAGGTCGTGGCCGAGCTGAACGTGGAACTGGCGCCGTTCCTGATCCTCACCGGCATCGAGGTCGACATCCTCGACGACGGCGCGCTCGACCAGACCGACGAGCTGCTGGAGCGGGTCGACGTCGTGGTCGCGAGCGTGCACTCGAAGCTGCGGATGGCGAAGCCGGAGATGACCGAACGCCTCCTCACGGCCGTGGCGAACCCGCACGTCGACGTCCTCGGCCACTGCACCGGCAGGCTCGTGGTCGGCAAGGGCCGTCCCGAGTCCACGTTCGACGCCGACGCGGTCTTCGAGGCGTGCCGCGAGCACGGCACGGCCGTCGAGATCAACTCCCGGCCGGAACGCCGCGACCCGCCGACCCGCCTCCTGCGGCTGGCCGTCTCCCTCGGCTGCGACTTCGCCATCGACAGCGACGCCCACGCCCCCGGCCAGCTCGACTGGCTCGTCTACGGCTGCGAACGCGCCGAGGCCAACGGCGTGACCGCCGATCGAGTGATCAACACCCGCTCAGCAGCGGACCTGCTGGCCCGCTGACCGCCCGGCCCGCTACCCGTTCAGCGGCACCCGGACCCGCACCTCGCCGAGGCCTACGAGCTGCCAGGAGACGACAAGGTCGAGGACACCGCCGTCGGGCAGGCCCAGGACGTACTCGCCGGCGGCCCGGTGCTGGTCGAAGGCACCGGCGGACGTCCCGGCCACCGATCGGAGCTGGTGCGCGTCCCGACCGCGGACCTCGGCGATGACGGCCTGGCTGGATTCGTCCGGCGGGGGGAAGGGCAGCGCGCCGATCGCGACCGCCGCGACTCCCCTGGCGATGCTCAGCACCTCCAGCGACAGCGAGGACCCGACGGCGGTCGCGCGGGTGAGCACCACGACCGCGTCGTCGGACCCGTGCAGCACCCTCGGTGCCGCCACGGCCACACCCTCCTCGATCGCCAGGTCGATCGGGCCGAAGTCGGCGAGGTGGCGGGCGAACTCCTCCGTCACGGGCACTCCCTCCCGCGGCGCGTCCCAGACGGACGTGGCCGCCGCCTCCACCTGGTCGCGCGCGGGCAGCCGCAGCGGGAAGACCGTCTCCGGGAAACCGATCTCCGGCCAGGCGAGCACCAACGACACCTCGTCGAAGAGCGGCGGCAGCAGGTAGACCCCGCAGCGCTCCGTCGGAGCCGTGGGCGACGTGCGCCCGCGCTCGGAGACCGCGTACTCCCACCGGGCGCGACCACCGGCTTCGAGCCACCCCACCCTGAGGTCCATCCCCTCGTCGTACTCGGGCAGCAGGCGCCGCGGCGCGACCGCGGGCCGGATGGCGACCTTGCGCGGCGTCCGGGAGAGCAGCTCCACCGCGAGCCCGGAAGGCCTGGCCACCGCCCGCACCACACCGACGGTCAGCTCCGGCCGCCGCACCAGCACTCCGCCGGGGTGGGCCACCACCCCCAGGATCTCGATCGGTTCCATCCCTCCACCTTGCCCGTGGAGCCCACCCGTCGGGTGTCCCTCAACCGTGCGACAGACCAACCCGGACCCGCACCTCGTCGAGCCCGGCGAGCGGCCACGACACCACCAGGTCGAGGAAGTCGGTTCCGGGCCGGGGCACGACGAACTCGGTCTCGGCGGTGTAGCCGCGCGCATCGGTCGACGCGCTGCCACCGGACGAGCGGAGTTCGTGGGCAACGGCCCCGTCGACCACCGCGATC
>DATMCA010001809.1:0-3258 GCA_035559015.1 Umezawaea sp.
CGCGCTCCAGGAACGCCCGCATCCCCGCGTTCGTCATCGACGCCTCCGCCGCGCCGGTCACGACGACGGCCGCCGTTCCCCCCGACGCGCGCAGCCGTCGGACGGTCTTGTCGATCATCGACCAGAGCACCTCGGCCAGCAGGTGCTCTCGCGAGCCGACCCAGCGGTAGAGCGTCGCCCGGTCCACCTCCAGCGCCGCGGCCAGCCCGCGCATGTCGACCCGCTGCCCCGCCTGGAACACCCGGGTCGCCTCGGCGAGCGCGTCCAACGCCGTCGGGCGCGGCGCACCACCGGCCAACTGCCGGCGCAACGGTGTGCTGCTCACGTGGAAACCCCCTGTTGACACGGTCGTCGGACCGAGCGCACAGTCTGCGACACCTGGCGAAGATGTGGCAATGGAGCGACAGATGAGCGAAACGGTGCAGGGTCCCGTCGTGACCGTCCGTGATGGCGTCCTGGAGGGGCGCGCGGCGGACGGCGTGAGGTCGTTCCTCGGCGTGCCGTACGCGGCGGCGCCGTTCGGCGCGAACCGGATGCGGCCGCCGCAGCCCGTGGAGCCGTGGTCGGGGACGCGCGCGGCCACGTCGTACGGCCCGACCGCGCCGAAGGGTGACTACCCGCCGCCGTACCAGCCGCTGTTCCCCGAGGTCGTCATCCCCGGCGAGGACTGCCTGAACCTGAACGTGTGGGCGCCGGACTCGGACGCGACCGGGCTGCCGGTGCTGGTGTGGATCCACGGCGGGTCGTTCATGAACGGCTCCGGGTCGGTCGGCGAGTACGACGGGTCCGCGTTCGCCCGCGACGGCGTGGTGTGCGTGACCGTCAACTACCGCCTGGCGGCCGAGGGGTTCCTGTTCCTCGACGACGGGGTGGCGAACCTCGGCCTCCAGGACCAGGTCGCCGCGCTGGAGTGGGTGCGGGACAACATCTCCGCGTTCGGCGGCGATCCGTCCCGCGTCACCGTGGCGGGCGAGTCGGCGGGCGCCATGAGCACCACCACGCTGCTGGCGATGCCGATGGCGGACGGCCTGTTCGCGCGGGCGATCGTCCAGAGCGGCGCCGCCGCCCACACCCTGCCGCCGGACCTGGCGCGCAAGGTCGGCGGCTACCTGGCCGAGGCGCTGGGCGTCGAACCCACCCGCGAGGCCATCGCGAACGTCCCGATCGACACGCTCGTGCGCACGGCGTCGAACCTGGTCACCGAGGTGCAGACCACGCCGGACGGGGCGAAGTGGGGGCAGCTCGCGCTGAGCCTGCTGCCGTTCGCACCGACCCTGGACGGCGAGGTCCTGCCGCGACCGCCGCTGGAAGCCTTCGCCGACGGCCAGTCGGGTGGCGTGCAGGTGCTGATCGGCTCCAACCGCGAGGAGGCCAGGCTGTTCCTGGTGGCGGCGGGCAGCATCGACTTCATCGACGACGACGCCCTGGTCGCCGCCGCGGGCGTCTACGGCCTCAGCCCCGAGGGCGTCGACGCCTACCGCGCCAACCGCCCCGACGCGACCCCCGGCGACCTGCTCGCCGCCGTGATCACCGACTGGTTCTTCGGCATCCCCGGCCTGCGCGTGGCCGAGGCCAGGGCGGGCAAGGGCAGCACCTGGGTGTACCGCTTCGACCACCCGTCCCCCACCGACAACAACGGCCTCGGCGCCTGCCACGGCGCGGAAATCCCGTTCGTCTTCAACACCACCACCCGCCCCGACGTCCGCCCCCGCATCGGCGACGCACCTTCACAGGCCGTCGCCGACACCGTGCACGGCGCCTGGGTCTCGTTCATCACCGACGGCACCCCCGGCTGGGCCCCGTACACACCCTCGACCCGCACGACCGGCCTGCTGACCGACAAGGTCACCGAGGTCGACGACCCCTCCGGCGACGAACGCGCGCTGTGGGAGGGCATCCGGTAGCGCGACCGCGTCCAGGCTCGCGTCGAGCAGAATCGGCCGCACATCGAGACGGCAACCCACGTCATTGTGCTGCGACCGCGTCGGAAGGCCTGGCGGGCGCGGCCGACGGGTGGGGCGAGCGCGTGGACGTGGTGCGCGCGGCGCCCACCGACCTGATCCCCGCCACGGCGCTGCTGCTCCGCCCGGACGGGCACGTGGCGTGGGCGGCGTCGGCCGAGCCCGACGTCGACGGTCGGTCTCCGCGAGGCGCTGGGCCGCTGGTTCGGCGCGGCCGACCGGACGACGGCCGCGCGAGCCGCGGTCTGACCGGTTCCCCGTTCAGCTCGCCTGGCCACCGGAGCCGGCGGGGTCCACGACCCGCAGCCCGTCGCGGATGACCGCCATCAGCCGCATGGCCATCCGGCCGTCGCCGCGTTCGCGCTCGGTGGCGTGGTGGATGCTGTTCAGCAGCGCCCGGATCTCGACCATGCCGACATCCGAGCGGACCGCTCCGGCGTCCTGCGCGCGCAGCACGAGGTGTTCCAGCGCGCGGTCCAGTTCCTCGGCGACCGTGGCGACGCGGGCCTTCGTGTCGATCCCGACGCCGGAGATGACCTCGCCGAGCGCGCGGTTCGCGGTGCCGCGCTCGACCATGCCCTCGCAGAACCCGAAGAACGCCGCCCCGGCGTCCGGCGCCGAGTCCAGTGCCCTCGCCTCGGCGACCAGCAGTTCGACGTGGCTGACCACGATCGCCTCGAACAGCGACTCCTTGGTCGGGAAGTGGCGGTGCATGGTGCCCGCGCCGACGCCCGCACGCCGGGCGATCTCGTCGACCGGGACCGAAAGGCCATCCGTCGCGAACAGCTCCCTGGCCACCTCCAGCAGACGGTTGCGGTTGCGTCGGGCGTCGGCCCGCATCGGCCGCTCGGGCGCGGCGAGCGGGAGGGCCTCCCCCTTGCCGTCGTTGCCGTCGGCGACCATGGCGCTCCTCTTCCGCACATCCGGGGTGCGCGTCCCGTATCGTTTAAACGGGACTTGCACCCCGGATAATAGTTGCCTCACGACCAGATCGGGAGAGTACGCGTGTCTGCTCCGGCCACCCCCCGTGAAATCCTCACGACGCTGCACGAGTTCACCTTGAGCGACACAGCCGCGACGGTGGACCTGTACGCCGAGGACGGCGTGCACGAACTGCCCTTCGCCCCGCCAGGCGCGCCCAAGCGCCTCGACGGCAGGGAAGCCATCCGCGCGCTGATGAACGCCCAGGGCTCCGGCCCGTCGCCGGTGGAGTACCAGGCCTTCGAGAACGTGGTCGTCTGGGACACCACCGACCCCGAGGTGATCATCGCCGAGTACGAGCTCGTCGGGAAAGTCG
>DATMCA010001810.1:0-2523 GCA_035559015.1 Umezawaea sp.
GGGCGCGTCACGCCCGAGTGGGCTGACGGCGTCGTGGCCGCGGCCAGGTCGCAGGGCATCGCCCTGGACGCCAACGGCTATCTGGCCCCCGCCGACCTCGTGAGCCGCTGACCACGGGCGCGTGCCGCCGTTTCGTCCGGCTGCTGCGCGGCCGGTATGCTGCTGCGTCGCTGCCCGGGCCCGTTCCGCGGTTGGCGCGCGCCCCTTTAGCTCAGTCGGCAGAGCATCTCCATGGTAAGGAGAAGGTCTACGGTTCGATTCCGTAAAGGGGCTCAGGCGAGTCGAGCCGTGTTCATCTGAACAGGGGTCGTTCTCGCGAAGCGGTGTAGCTCAGTCGGTAGAGCAAGCGGCTCATAATCGCTGTGTCGCCGGTTCAAGTCCGGCCACCGCTACCAGACTGACCAGTACCGATAAGGCAAGCAGGAGGCACCCGCGATGGCGAAGGCCACCGACGTCCGGCCGAAGATCACGCTGGCGTGCGAGGTGTGCAAGCACCGCAACTACATCACCAAGAAGAACCGGCGGAACGACCCCGACCGGCTCACGATCAAGAAGTACTGCCCGAACTGCAACCTGCATCGCGATCACCGCGAGACCAGGTGATCGCGGAGTACGTCGGCCGCGCTCTGCCCCCGACCCGGCCCTACCTGGTCGGACGGGAGAAGGTGCGGGAGTTCGCCCTCGCCGTCGGCGAGGGCGCTTCCGTCTGTACCGACCTCGACGCGGCACTCACCGCCGGGCATCCGGACCTGGTGGCGCCGCCCACGTTCGCGGTCACGTTCACCATCCCGCTGATGGAGGCGTTCCTCCGCGACCCGGCGGTCGGCTGGGACTACGCGCACATGGTGCACGGCGAGCAGTCGTTCGTCCTGCACCGTCCGCTGTACGCGGGCGACGAGGTCGTCACCACCCTGCACGTGGACGAGCTGCGCCCGCGCGCGGGGAACCTGTTCCTCACGTTGCGGGCTGAGGTGGCGGACGCCGCAGGCGAGCCCGTCCTGACGGCGGTCTCGCTGATGGTCACCGCCGCCCCGGCGCAGTCCGCGGAGGTGTCGGCGTGACGGCGGCAGCCCCCGGCCCGGGCGACGCGCTCCCGGCGTTGTCGCTGCGGCTGACGCGCGCGGACCTCGTCCGCTACGCCGGCGCGTCCGGCGACTTCAACCCGATCCACTGGAACGAGCGGTTCGCCGTCGGCGTGGGCCTGCCGAACGTGATCGCCCACGGCATGCTGACGATGGCGCTCGCCGGCCGGCTGGTCACGCACTGGATCGGCGACCCCGGAGCCGTGGTCGGCTATGCAGCCCGCTTCACCCGGCCCGTCGTCGTCCCGGACGACGACGAGGGCATCACGCTCGATGTCACCGGCACCGTGAAGGCGGTCGACGACGAGGACGACATCCGCGTCGCCACCGTCGCGATCACGGCTGCGGTGGACGGGAAGACGGTGCTGGCCCGCGCGACTGCCCGCGTCCGTCTCCCCGTCTGAGATTCCGCGCCTACTTCGCCTCGGCGAGCAGCGCGCCCATCCGCTCGACGCCTGTGCGGAGGTCGTCGTCGGCCAGGGCGTAGGACAGGCGCAGGAAGCCCGGAGTGCCGAACGCCTCGCCCGGGACCACCGCCACCTCGGCGTGCTCCAGGATCGCGGCCGCGAGCCCGACGGTGTCGTCGATGCGGGTGCCGCGCAGCTCGGTGCCGATCAGCTCCTGGACGGCCGGGTAGGCATAGAATGCCCCGCGCGGGGTCGGGCACTGCACGCCCGGGATCGCCGAGAGCAGCTCGACGATCGTGCGCCGGCGCCGGTCGAACGCCGCGCGCATCTCCGCGACCGCGTCCAGCGACCCGGAGACGGCCTCCAGCGCGGCGCGCTGGGCCACGTTGCACACGTTCGAGCTGAGGTGGCTCTGCAGGTTCGTCGCCGCCTTGACCACGTCCGCGGGGCCCGCCATCCACCCGACCCGCCAGCCGGTCATCGCGTACGTCTTCGCGACACCGTTGAGCACGACGCACGTGTCCGCGAGCTCCGGAACCGCCACCGGCATCGAGACCGCCTCGGCGCCGTCGTAGACCAGGTGCTCGTAGATCTCGTCGGTGATCACCCAGACGCCGTGCTCGACAGCCCAGCGCCCCACCGCCTCGGTCAGCTCACGGGACGCCACCGAGCCGGTCGGGTTCGACGGCGAGCACCACAGCAGCGCCTTCGTGCGCGGCGTGCGTGCGGCCTCCAGCTGCTCGACCGAGGGCAGGTAGTCGGCGTCCGGCCCGGTCGTGACCACGACCGGCACGCCACCGGCCAGCGTGATCGCCTCGGGGTAGGTGGTCCAGTACGGCGCAGGCAGGACCACCTCGTCACCGGGATCGATCAGGGTCGCGAAGGCCTGGTAGACGGCCTGCTTGCCGCCGTTGGTGATCAGCACCTGGGCGGCCGAGAGCTCGAGACCGCTGTCGCGCCTCGTCTTCTCGGCGACGGCCGCGCGCAGCTCGGGCAGCCCGGCGGCGGGGGTGTAGCGGTGGTTCTTCGGGTCC
>DATMCA010001811.1:0-5340 GCA_035559015.1 Umezawaea sp.
CGCGGTCCTGCCGCGTCGGCAACGTGCCGCCCTGGTCCTGCGCTACTACGAGGGCTGCGACGACGCGGAGATCGCGGCGGTGCTCGACTGCCGTCCGGGCACCGTGCGCAGCCTCGTCTCGCGGGGCCTGGCGACCCTGCGGGTTCGATCGCACAGCCCCGCCGACGACAACCCGTTGACGCACGAGGGAAAGGCGCTGAGATGACCGAGGAGAACGTGCTGAGGAACGCCCTCGCACTGCACGCCGAACGCAGGCAGGGCGGCCGGGAGGTGTTGGCGGCGCTGAAGAACCCCGAACCCGAGCGCGGACGAACGGGCCTGGTCGCCGCCGGAGCGCTCGTCGCCGCGGGCGTGGTCGTCGCCGGCTCGATGCTCTGGGGCGGCGGTCCGGCCGCGTACGCGGTGACCAGGAACCCCGACGGCACGGTCACCGTGTCCATCGAGGACGTCGCGGCGATCGGGCCCGCGAACGAGGAGCTGCGGAAGTTCGGCCTGCGGGTCAAGGCGGTTCCCATGACGGCGGACTGCCCGAGCCTGGAAGGTGCCGAGGTGTACCGGGGCGCCGACTGGGTCGCCCCCGACCGCACCGGGAACTCGGTCACCCTCAGCCCCCGGATCCCCGAGGGGTACACCGTGCTCCTGGCCGTGTCGAGGTACCCGAACCGGGGCAGCGGACTCGGCTACACCGGTCCGGTGAAGGACCCGGCCCCCTCCTGCCGCCTCGATCCCGCGGACGACCCCGAGTACCGCTCGCCCCGGTAGCCCTGACGAACTAGTCCGCCGGACCGCGCAGTGTCAGCACCACGCGGAGCACGTGTTCCACGGCGGACGGGAAGAGGGCGCCGCGCAGTTCGTCGCGGGTGTTGAGGTTCTTCGACGCGAACTCCAGCATGTGGTCCCGGCCGACGCGGTGGACGACCAGGGCGGCGATCTCCTCCAGGTCGAGGCCGGGGTTGTCCAGGCGCGTCAGGGCGAACTCGACGATCAGTTCCTCGTCCGTCACGGCGCTCCCTCCCGGCCGCGCCAAGCCTAGTTCACCGAGGGGTCCGGTCCACGTGTGCTCCTCCCGCCCCGGACGACGGGAGGAGCACGCGGTCAGGCCAGGTGGAGCACGGTGCCCTCGCCGTTGGCCGAGACGTAGAGGGAGCCGTCCGGGGCCGCGGCCAGTCCGGCGAACTGCCTCGGCGCGCCGGGGATCCCGTTGGCGAACAGTGCGGGTTCGGCCCGCGTCTCGCCGAGCGGCGGGCCGACGGGCAGGTCCTCGGCCTCGACGGTGCGGTCGCCGGTGGTGAGGTCGACGGCCACCAGCCTGCGGCCGCCCGTCTCCACGACGTGGAGCACACCACCGTGGACGGCCAGGCCCTGCGGGGCGTCCAGGTCGTCCACGACGAGCACCGGTCCCCCGTCGTCGATCCGGAACACCGCGCCGCGCACGTCGTCGCTGACGTAGCAGCGCTGCTCGGCGTCCAGTGCGACGTCCACCGGCCGGTCGAAGCCCTCGGCCAGCACGGTGACGACGTCGCTCCCGTCGATGGCCACAACGCGGCCCGCGCCGGATTCGGCGACCACGAGCGTGCCGTCCTCGCGCACGGCGATGCCCGTCGGCCGGTCCAGGCGGGTCGCGCGCGGCACCGCCTTGCCGGTCGCCGGGTCGTAGCTGCGCACGTCGCCGTACTGGGAGGTCACGTGCACGAAACCGCCGTCCGCGGCGACGCCGTGGACGAACGTCAGCAGTTCGTGCGTGACCACCCCTCCGTCCGCTGGGCCCGCCAGGCGGTAGTGGTCACCGGCGTACACCGTCCCGCCCGGGTCGACCGTCACGCCGAAGGGGCCGTCGAACCCCTGCGGGACGACCTCCCTGGTGCGGCCGTCGGGGCGCATCTCCGCGATGCCGCCGCTGGCGAAGCTGGAGACGAACATCCGGTCCTCGTCGTCGAACGCGGCGTTGTCCAACCCCACCACGCCGGTGGCGACGACCGTCCGATCACCCGTGCCGAACAGGTCGAGGCGGGTCACGTAGCCCGCCGCGCCGCGCGACAGCACCGTGAGCACACCGCCCCGGTCGAAGCGCACCGCGACCGGTTCGTGCACGTCCTCCGCGACCAGTTCGGGTTCACCGCCGTCCACCGGCACCCGGTAGACGCGGTTGGTCAGCATGTGCGGGTAGTACAGGCAGCCGTCCGGGCCGAGCTGCATCGCGTTGCCCATGGCCAGGTCGGCGGCGAGCACGCGCGGCGCGCCGCCGTCCGGGACCAGCTCCAGCAGCCTCCCGTTCGGCCTCATCTCGTTGACGAACAGCCGGTCGCCGACGAAGGCGATCCCGTTGGGGAGGCTGACCTCGTCCGTCACCAGCGAGAACTCGCCCCGTGGGCTGCGGCGCCACACGCGGCCGGGCACCAGGTCGGTGATGTACATCGACCCGTCCGGGCCGAACGCGAGGTCGTCCGGGGACTCCACGGGACCGTCGCCCGGCACGACCACGTCGACCTCGCCCGTCGCGAGGTCCACGGCGCTGATCCGGCCCGCGAGGAACTGGGCCACGTGCAGGCGGCCGTCCGGCCCGAACGCGACCCCGTTCGAGCCCCACAGCGGGTTCGGCGGTGTGAGCCGCCGGACGGTCCGCCCGGCGCTCACCGGGTTCGCCACACCGTACCGGCCACTCATTCGGCGACCACCATGACGTCGTCCATGCCGCCTTCCGCGCGCCAGCGCCGGAGTTCCCGGTGGAACGCGACCGGACCGTCGGCGTACGACTCGCGCCGACCGCGGGGCATGCCCTCGTTGTTGTAGTAGCCGGGGGTGCACTCGGCCTGGAAGTCGTGCAGGTTCGGGGCGTTCGCGCGGATCCCGGCCACCCACGCCTCCTCGGCCGCCGTGCTCGGCTCGACGTAGCGGGCCTTGCGCTCCCGCGCCTCGGCGACGACCGCCGCCACGTGGGTCGCCTGCTCGTCGAGGATGTGGACGAAGTTCACCGAGCTGGCGTTCTGCAACGGCCCGAGGTGGAAGAGGTTGGGGAAGTTGTTGCTGTAGAACCCGTGCAGCGTCTTCGGTCCCCTGCCCCAGCTCTCCAGCAGCCCGACGCCGCCACGGCCGCGCACGGGCAGCAACCCCGACAGGACACCGGACACGCCGACCTCGAACCCGGTCGCGAAGATCACGCAGTCGACCTCGTACTCGACCCCGCCGACCACCACGGCCTTCTCGGTCATCCGCTCCACGCCCCCGTGGTCGGCGGTGTCGACCAGCGTGACGTTGGGCCGGTTGAACGTCTCCAGGTAGTGGTCGCTGAACGTGGGCCGCTTGCACATGTACCGGTACCAGGGCTTCAGCGCCTCCGCCGTCGCCGGGTCCTCGACGACGGCGTCCACCCTGGCGCGCAGCTCGTTCATCTTCTGGAAGTCGACGATCTCGTTGACCCGCACGCGTTCCTCCGGCGTGAGGTCGGCATAGGCGTTGCTGGGGATGAGGTTCTGGAGCAGGCGGGCGCTGCCGGTCCACCCGTCGGAGACCAGGTCCTCCTCGGCCTGTTCGCCGGTGACGATCGACAGGAAGTTCTCCATCCGCGCGCGCTGCCAGCCGGGCGTCAGCGACCCGGCCCACTCCGGGTCGGTGGGGCGGTTGCCGCGGGTGTCGACCGTCGACGGCGTGCGCTGGAACACGTACAGCCGCTCGGCGTCGCGCCCCAGGTGCGGCACGATCTGGATCGCGGTCGCACCGGTCCCGATGACCGCGACGCGCTTGTCCGCGAGCTTGTCGAGACCGCCGTCCGCGTCGCCGCCGGTGTAGTCGTAGTCCCAGCGGCTGGTGTGGAACGCGTGCCCGGCGAACGTCTCGATGCCGGGGATGCCGGGCAGCTTGGGGCGGCTCAGGGTGCCGCTGGACACCACCACGTACCGCGCGCGCATCTCGTCGCCGCGGTTGGTCCGGACGATCCACTCGTCGGCCTCGTCGTCCCAGGCCAGGTCCGTGACTCGGGTCTGGAAGCAGGTGTCGCGGTACAGGTCGAAGTGCCGCGCGATCGCCCGCGCGTGCCGGCGGATCTCCTCGCCGGGCGCGTACTTCCACTTCGGGACGTAGCCGACCTCTTCGAGCAGGGGCAGGTAGATGTACGACTCGATGTCGCAGTGGATGCCGGGATAGCGGTTCCAGTACCAGGTGCCGCCGAAGTCCCCGGCTTCGTCGATCACCCGGATGTCCTGGACGCCGGCCTGGCGCAGGCGCGCCCCGCTGAGCAGACCGCCGAAGCCGGCGCCGATCAGCACGGCCTCGACCCGGTCGGTCAGGGGTGCCCTGGCGGGCACGTGGTCCACGTAGGGGTCGTCGGCGAAGGAGCTGAACTCACCGGCGACGCGCCGGTACTGCGCGTTCCCGTCGGGGCGGATCCGGCGGTCCCGCTCGGCTCGGTACCTGGCTCGGAGTGCGTCCGGGTCGAACCCCAGGTCGTCGGGGACACCGGACGTGCGTGGCGTGGACATGCACACCTCTCTGGCTGTGCTGGACAACGGCGCTGAAGTCAAGCGACTGACTTAAATTGCGGACATCATCGTTGCGTGACTGGTCGACGCCACCCCGTGACGTCTTCCCCGAGCCTGGCACATCCGGGACCCCGCTGTCCCGGAGGGGCCGCCTAAGTCAATCGACTGCTTTAATCATGATCTGATCCACTCCCCCGCAGCCACCGGAGGCCAGCCAGTGACGTCCACGCCGTCCACCGCCCCCGTCGACCTGCCCGGCGGCCCGCCCCCGGACGTGACCAGGCGGCCGAACACCGTCGTGGCCGTGCTCGCGTTCGCGGGCGTCACCGTGGCGCTGATGCCGACGATCGTGATCCCCCTGGTCCCCCGCCTGCCCGCGCTGCTGGGGTCCACCCCCGCCGACACCGCGTGGGCGATCACCGCCACGCTGCTGGCCGCCGCCGTCGCCACCCCGACCACGGGACGGCTCGGCGACATGTACGGCAAGCGCCGCCTGCTGCTCGTCAGCCTGGTGCTGCTGGTCGCGGGCTCGACGCTGGGCGCGCTGAGCACGACCCTGGCCCCGCTGGTGGTGGCGCGCGTGCTCCAGGGCCTCGCGTCCGGCGTGATCCCGCTGGGCATCAGCATCATGCGGGACGAACTGCCGACCGAACGGCTCGGCTCGGCGACCGCGCTGATGAGCGCGTCGCTGGGGGTCGGCGGCGCGCTGGGCCTGCCCACCGCGACCCTGCTGGCCGACAGCGTCGACTGGCACGTGCTGTTCTGGCTCGCCGCCGGGCTCGGCGTCGTGGCCACCGCGCTGGTGGTGGCGCTGGTGCCGGAGTCGTCGGTCCGCACGGGCGGGCGCTTCGACTTCACCGGCGCC
>DATMCA010001812.1:0-3504 GCA_035559015.1 Umezawaea sp.
CGGCGACAACTACTGGCACGAGAACACCCCCGGCGACGACCCCATGGCGATGCTCCTGGAGGAGGTCCCGCGCTGGCTCGCCGAACGCGGCCTCGGCCCGCTGCCGTTCGCCTGCACGGGCGTCTCCATGGGCGGCTTCGGCGCCCTCCTCTACGCCCGGCGCCGCAACGAACGCCGCCAACCCCTGTCCGCCGTCGCCACGATCGCCCCCGGCCTGCTCACCTCGTGGACCGAGATGGCGAAGCGCAAGGCCTTCGCGAACGCCGACCAGTGGGCGTCCCTCGACCCGCTCAAGCACCAGGCGGAGCTGGGCGACGTGCCGATCGGGGTCTGGATCGGCGACAAGGACCGGTTCATCGTCGGGACGCGGCAGTTCATCAAGGAGAAGAAGCCCGTGGTCGGCTCGATCGGGCCGGGCGGCCACGACGACCGCTTCTTCCGCCGAGCCGTGCCGGACGTGGTCCGGTTCCTGGGCAAGCGCGTGCCGAAGTCCAGCGCCTAGCGCGGGGTGAGCGGGGTGCGGTCGCTGCGGACCCACTTGAGCACGGCGGTCCACGGGCCGTAGCCCGCGTCGACGTTCAGGTGGCCACCGCCGACGATGACGTCCAGCTCGACCCGCAGCGCCTCGGCGAGCAGCTTGGCGTGGTCCAGGGCGCAGAACGGGTCGCCCTCGCCCACGACGACACGGGTGGACGCGGCGGCCCGGCGGAGGCCGTCGGCGTCGAGCGGCGCGGGCACGAACGAGGAGATGAGCGGTTCCGGGTGCTCAGGGCTCGGTGGGGCGACGAGCAGGACCCGGTCCACCCGGAGTGCCGGATCGGGTGAACTCGCGGCGTGGTGGAGCCACAGGAGGCAGGCCAGCGAGTGGGCGACGACCACACGTTCACCCGTACTGGGGGCGGCCAACAGGTGGGCCCGGAGCTCGGGCAGCCACACGTCGAGCGACGGGCCGTCCGGCTCGGTGAACAGCGGCATGTCCACCTGGGCGCCGTGGTGGGCCAGTTCACCCGCGAGCCAGTTCTGCCAGTGCGTCGGCCCCGAACCGTTCAGGCCGTGCAGCAGCAGGACGTAGGGCAGCGACACGATTTCCTCCGGAAACACGAGCGGGCGCACTCCGGGACCGGAGTGCGCCCATCCGCGATGGTGCTCTACGCCGACTTCTCGCGGCGTTCGCGCCTGCTTGGCTGACGGGCGACGATCGTCGGGTTCACGTTCTCCTTGACCGTCTGCTCCGTGATGACGACCTTGGCGACGTCGGTGCGGCTCGGGATGTCGTACATGACGGGGAGCAGCACCTCCTCCATGATCGCCCGGAGCCCACGGGCACCGGTACCGCGGAGGATCGCCTGGTCGGCGACGGCCTCCATGGCGGTCTTCGTGAACTCCAGCTCGACGCCATCCATCTCGAAGAGCTTCTGGTACTGCTTGACCAGCGCGTTCTTCGGTTCGGTGAGGATCTTGACCAGGGACGGCTTGTCCAGGTTCGTGACGCTCGCGACCATCGGGAGACGGCCGATGAACTCCGGGATGAGGCCGAACTTGATCAGGTCCTCGGGCATCGAGTCGGCGAAGTAGTCCGCCGCGTCGACCTCGGCCTTGGTGCGCACCTCGGCGCCGAAGCCGAGCCCGCGCTTGCCGACGCGGTCCTGGATGATCTTCTCCAGGCCCGCGAACGCGCCCGCCACGATGAACAGCACGTTCGTCGTGTCGATCTGGATGAACTCCTGGTGGGGGTGCTTGCGACCGCCCTGCGGGGGCACGGAGGCCGTGGTCCCCTCCAGTATTTTCAGCAGCGCCTGCTGGACGCCCTCACCGGACACATCACGGGTGATGGACGGGTTTTCACTCTTCCGGGCGATCTTGTCGACTTCGTCGATGTAGATGATGCCGGTTTCGGCGCGCTTCACGTCGTAATCGGCTGCCTGGATGAGCTTCAGCAGGATGTTCTCGACGTCCTCACCGACGTAACCGGCCTCCGTGAGGGCGGTCGCGTCCGCGATGGCGAAGGGAACGTTCAGCATCTTCGCCAGCGTCTGGGCGAGGTAGGTCTTGCCGCACCCCGTCGGCCCGAGCATCAGGATGTTCGACTTCGCCAACTCGACGCCGTCGTCCCGGCCCTCGCGCCCTCGATCACCAGCTTGGATGCGCTTGTAGTGGTTGTAGACCGCCACCGCGAGAGTCCGCTTCGCTTCGCTCTGACCGATGACGTACTGGTCGAGGAAATCGTGGATCTCAGACGGCTTCGGCAACTCATCGAGCTTGACGTCGCCCGCTTCCGCGAGCTCCTCCTCGATGATCTCGTTGCAGAGGTCGATGCACTCATCGCAGATGTAAACGCCGGGGCCAGCGATGAGTTTCTTCACCTGCTTCTGGCTCTTTCCGCAGAAAGAACACTTCAGCAGGTCGCCGCCGTCACCGATACGCGCCATGACCGCTGACCTCTGTCCCCTCCGGCGCACACCCTGATGTGCGGCGCCTGATCGTGTGGCGAGACCCGCTGGACACGAGTTCCACCCATTCCTCTCGACGGTACCTGGCCAACCCGTCCAAGCGGGAGGACCAGCGTCCCCCGGACCCGCCGAACCAACCGGTAGGCCCGGTCAGCTCGGCGTGTCGGACGTCACTTGTTGGCCGAGAGCTTCCGGTACGGGAGCACGGCGTCGACGATGCCGTACTCCTTCGCGGCGTCGGCGGTCAGGATCTTGTCGCGCTCGACGTCGAGCCGGACCTGCTCCGGGGAGCGGCCCGTGTGGTGCGCCAGCGTCGTCTCCATGAGGCGGCGAACGCGCTGGATCTCGTTCGACTGGATTTCGAGGTCCGACACCTGACCGTAGACGCCCTCGGTGGAAGGCTGGTGGATCAGGATGCGCGCGTTCGGCAGCGCGTGCCGCTTGCCGGGGGTACCCGCGGCGAGCAGGACGGCGGCGGCCGAGGCGGCCTGGCCGAGGCAGTACGTCTGGATGTCCGGCCGGACGAACTGCATCGTGTCGTAGATGGCCATCAGCGAGGTGAACGAGCCACCGGGCGAGTTGATGTAGATCGTGATGTCCCGGTCGGGGTCCGCGGACTCCAGCGTGATCAGCTGGGCCATCACGTCGTTGGCCGAGGCGTCGTCGATCTGCACCCCGAGGAAGATGATCCGTTCCTCGAAGAGCTTGTTGTAGGGGTTGGACTCCTTCATGCCGTAGCTCGTGCGCTCCACGAAGGAGGGCAGGATGTAACGGCTGGAGGGCATCTCGAAGCTCATGGCAGTTCTCCTCCGAACCGTCAGTTGTCCGTGACCGGGTTGGTCGGGTCCGTCATGGCTGCCTTGCTCACGACGTGGTCGACGAAGCCGTACTCAAGGGCTTCCGGTGCGGTGAACCAGCGGTCGCGGTCGGAGTCGTTCTCGATGCGTTCCAGCGGCTGGCCGGTGAATTCGGCGTTCAGCCGGAACATCTCCTTCTTGATGACCGCGAACTGCTCGGCCTGGATCGCGATGTCCGCGGCTGAACCGGTGACGCC